>CADAGW010000013.1:1865-17773 GCA_902787475.1 uncultured Eubacteriales bacterium | reverse complement strand
CCCAATGAGCAAAGGAGTTTTTGAATATACGGTTTCAAAAACGACTATTGCGAATTGAGGACCGAGCAGCCCTCAGCGCTTCCCCTCGTCTCCTCCGTTCCTCAACCCGCCGTGTCGTGCTCGTTGCGGCGGATGATCTCGTCCTGGATCTCCGGGATGAGATCCACGAAGTAATCGCTGTAGCCGGCGACGCGGACCATGAGGTCTCGGTGATTTTCAGGGTGGGCCTTGGCGTCCAGGAGCACGGACTGGTCCACTACGTTGAGCTGGATCTCGAAGCAGTTCTGATCCATGAAGTATTCGATGAAGCTCTTGACCGCGTCCCGACCCGCCTGTTCGCTCATCATGCGGCGGGTAAAGCGGAGATTGGTGGCAATTCCGCCAATGCCGTATTTCTGGTCGATGTGGGAAATGGAGCGCACAAGGGCCATGGGGCCGTGCAGATCCCGGCCCTGCACCGCGCCAAGGGACTCGGAGAGGGCCGCGCCTTGCCTGCGCCCGTCCGGAGAGGCCGCCGCCACACGGCCAAAATAGCCATGCTGGATCCAGGCGAAGAAGCTGGGATGGAAGGTGGCCCCCACGCAGGTGGTGTGCTTTTTCAGCTCGGAGCGTATGAATTCGTAGACCTCCACGCCGATCTGATCCACGGAGGGGATGTCGTTGCCGATCTTGGGGCACCGGTTGACCAGATACTGGCGGATCCGATCCTGGGAGAAGTCGGACTGGAGCTGGTCCCGAAGCTCGGGAAGAGTGACGACTTTTTCCTCGTAGACGGCCTGCCGCACCGCCGCCAGGGAATCCACTACGTTCAAAAAACCAGGGAAGCAGGGGTAGACGAAGCTGTAGCGGGCACCGCCCGCGCCGCTGTCCCGGCCCCGGGCCAGGCAGTCGTTGATAAACGCCGAGGCCAGAGGGGAGGAGGCGTAGTGGGCCGGGGCGTAAAGATTGCGGGTGACGCGGCGAAGCTCGCTGTGGAGGATGCGGGCCATGAGGTCAAATACCGCACGGCGGAATTTGTCGTAGGTATCGAGGGAGGACAGGGGCACTGACCACTCGCCCACGTCGTAGGACGCGCCGAAGAGGGGCCGGCCCTCCCCCAGGACGTATTCAAAGGCCTTGGTGAGATTGATGTACGGCGTGGCCACCTGGATATTGGAGGCGGCGATGGGGGTGATCTCCACGCAGGTGGAGTGGATGTAGTAGCGGGAATCCTCCTCAGACACGCCCGCCAGGCGCAGGCCCTCCCGAATGACGCGGTCGTTGAAGAAGGCAGGGCGGCTGTAGCCCTGAGAGAGAAGGAGAAGGGCCTTCTGCATGGCACGGTCCGGCACGTGCTCCGTCCAGCAGATGTTGACAGACGGGTTTACAAGGCCCGTGTCGCCGATGGCGTCCAGACACATATCCGACAGGTCGTTCCAGACGGGGCTGCCGGAACGGTCCAGACCGCCCACCATGATGGAGGCGGGCCAGGTGCCGTATATGTCGTTGTGCTTTACGTAGATCTCGCAGATCAGCTCGTAGGCCTCCTGGCGGGTGATGAGGCCCCGCTCCAGGTCTTTTTGGTAGAAGGGCCACAGGTAGTTGTCCAGACGGCCGGTGAGGGATATGTCCCCCAGGGCGCAGAGGGAGTATTCCAGGAGCCACATCATCTGCACCGCCTCCCGGAAGGTGCGGCAGGGCTCCATGGGCGCATGGCCGAAGAGGGCGGCCATGGAGAGAAGCTCGGATCTGCGGGGCTCGGGAGAGGTGCCCGCCATGGCAAGCAGGGTCTCCCGGACACGGGCGGCGAAGCGGACGAAGCCCTCAAGGGACATGCGGACGGAGAGATAGAAGGCCTCCCTGCCCGCCGCGTCCGGCTGCGAGTAGTCGATTTGAGACTGGTAGCCGTCGATGTCTGAAAGGAGAGCGCCTACGCCGCGGTTTATGAGCGTTTCGTAGTCCACTACCCGGTGGCCGGTGAAGGCGGTGTCGAGGCCCGCCAGAGGGCCGGAGAGACGCCGGTACTGCCGGGCCAGCTTCGCCAGCTCCTCCTGCTCGGGGGTGAGGGTGTAGGCGGTGGGATGGCGGCCCACGATGCGCTCCTCGGGATCGATCTCGATGAAGCTGTGGTCGAAGAAGGCGCAGTCGATGCGGGCGCGGCGCAGGTTGTGGGCCCAGTCCGGGGCGCTGCCGGTGAGGGCCAGGCCCGTCAGGTACTCCATCATGGTGTAGTCCCGCCGGATGCTTCGGCGGGATTGATAGCGCTCTACGAGGGCGTGTATGCGGTCCATGGCAAAGCCTCCCTGAAAAGAAGGTTTTATTGGTTCTCTTTGGACAGAAGGGCCCGGACCTGGGCAAGGCTCAGGTCGTTTTCCCGGGCGATGCGGGAGAGGTCCTCGTATTCCGGCTTTTCCCGGAGGGCGTCCATACCGGAGGAGCGCTTGATGCGCACCGGGCCGTAGGGGGTTA
The DNA here is from genome assembly GCA_902787475.1 of uncultured Eubacteriales bacterium. GTDB lineage: Bacteria > Bacillota > Clostridia > Christensenellales > Aristaeellaceae > RUG13279. The sequence goes on along the minus strand of CADAGW010000013.1, from coordinate 15,325 downwards.
AGACGGTGTCCTCGCGGCGGGTCATGACGTAGCGGGAGCAGGAGAGGCGGCGGATGCCCAGGGTGGTGGTGTGCTTGAACATCTGGGCAGCCAGGGCGTCCGCGTCGGCGGGAAGGCAGACGCAGGTGAGCATCACGCCGGGGCGGGATTTCTTCATGCCGATGGGCTGGGTGTATACGTCCCGGGCCCCGGCGGCAAAGAGCCGCTCCATGGCGAAGCCTATGTCCTCGCCGGTCATGTCGTCCAGGTTGCACTCCAGCTTGACGATGTCCTCCATGGCGTCCCCGGTGTCGCCCAGGAAAGCCCGGACGCAGTTGAGGCGCTCGAAGTCCTTCTGGCCCATGCCGTAGCCTATGCGGGAGACGGCCATGGGCGGCCGGTCGCCAAAGCGGGTCACAAAGTGTCGCAGAAGGGCCGCGCCGGTGGGGGTGCACAGCTCGCCCTGGACCTGGCCGCCGTAGGTGGGCACGCCGGAGAGGATCAGGGCCGTGGCCGGGGCGGGCACGGGGAGTATGCCATGGGCGCAGCGGACGAAGCCTGCGCCGGTGTGCACCGGGGAGGCCATGATCTGATCGGGGGACAAGAGGTGGATCAGCAGGCACACGCCCACCACGTCCGCCACCGCGTCCAGAGCGCCCACCTCGTGGAAGTGGATCTGGTCCACAGGCACGCCGTGGACCTGGCTCTCCGCGTCGGCGATGAGGCCGTAGACCGCCAGGGCGTTTTCCACCACGGGGGCGGGCAGGGGCAGGGCCCGGATCAGGGACTGAACGTGGGACAGGGAGGCGTGGTGGTGATGATGGCCGTGATCATGGTCGTGATGATGCTCATGATCGTGGTCATGGTCATGACGGTGTTCGTGATCGTGGTCGTGGACGTCCTGGGAGACCTCCTCCCGGCCGTCCACCGTGACGCGCATGTGGACGCCGGTGACGCCCAGCTTGACGGTCTTTTCGCTCTGGAGGGTGACGCCGGGAAGGCCCAGGCCGTTCATTTGGCCCAGGAAGGCGGATTTGTCGGGCAGAAGGTCGTACAGGGCCGCCATGAGCATGTCGCCAGCCGCGCCCATGCCGCATTCGAGATACAGGGTCTTCATTGGCATTTCTCCTTTGCTCAGAGCCATTTTTTGCGCTTGAACCAGATGAGACAGACCACTACGATGGCGATGGAGACGAGTATGACCACAGGGTAGGAGCCGGGCCAGGACAATTCCGGCATGTGGGTGAAGTTCATGCCGTACCAGCCGGCGATGAGGGACAGGGGCATGAATATGGAGGTGATGACGGTGAGGAGGGTCATGATCTTGTTCTGGCGGGCCTCCAGGCGGGTGTGGATCAGGTCGCGAAGCTGTATGGTGTAGTCCCGAAGGGAGGTGACCATGTCTTTAAGGCGCATGACCCGCTCGGTGAACAGGCGGAAGTAGCGCAGGTTGTCGGGGTCAAAGAAGCCGTTTTCGTTTTCCTCCAGCTCCTGGCCCAGGTCGATCAGCTGCTCGTAGTGGACGCGGAGGTCGAGCAGGTCGCCCCGGATGTCGTTGAGCTCCGGGGGCAGATCGTCCATGCCGCTTTTTAAGACCGCGTCCTCAATGGCGTTGAGGCGGTGCTCGTAGGCCTCAAGGAGGGAGAGGTCCCCCTCTATGATCTTTTCAAGGAAGTCGTACAGGAAGCGCTCCAGGCTGGGAAGGCGCCATTTTTTGGTGCGCTGGATGGAGTCGACCAGGGACTGGGCGTAGCCGGTGTCATCGATCCACACCACGCCCTTTTCGTCCAGGGCGAAGGAGAAGCAGTGGCGTAAGTCCGTGACGCGGGAGCGGTCCGGCACGGAGAAGGAGCCGGTGAGGGAGTCCGCGTTGACCACGGCCTTGGTCTCCCGGGGGCTGGCGGTGTCCAGGTCCATGTCGATGACCATGTCGAACCGGTCCCGGTAGAGGGGCCACTGGTCGGCGCGGAGCACGGCCACGTAGGGCGGGGCGTCCTTTAGGCGCTCCGGCGGGATGGGAGAGAGGGTCTCCCCGATGTGGTAAAACAAATGCGATCCCTCCATGATACAGCAAAAAGGCCTCCCGTGGGAGGCCTTTTTGGGAAGCGTCCCAGAAAGGATGAAAGCCGTGGCGTTCCGCCGGGGGCGGAAGCTGTGCCGGACAGAAGCGCCAAATGGGATACATTATTATGGCACGGACGGGGGAATCTGTCAAGGGAAAAATGCGAAGGATGATACGGCAGTGAAATCGCGGCAGCGATTTCACCCACCGTCAGGTGGATTTCACCCGTCCGCTAGGACGGATTTCGTTGAAAAACCCGTGATTTGGCAAGCAAATCACGGGTTTTTCTTGGCGATCCCGGCGGGATTCGAACCCACGGCCTGTCGCTTAGGAGGCGACCGCTCTATCCTGCTGAGCTACGGGACCTGGCAATATGGCAGTCCGCCTGCCTGGCGGCGGAGGGGCTGGGACATTGCATATTATTATCGCACGGACGAGGGAATATGTCAAGTAAAAAATGAGGGGATGGGGCGCAAAACGGGCCGTCCGGCCGAATTGCCAGACAGCCCGTATGGGTTCGCGCGGGGATCAGTCCATTTTGCCGTCCCGGTGCATGGAAAACTGGTCCATGGGATAGTGGGAGAGGTTTTCAAGGACCTTGCGGCCGTCGGCCTTGTCCAAGAGGGACTGACGGGCCTTTTTGATCTCGCTTTCGGCCCGGTGCTTGCTGGGGCCGCCCATGCAGCCGCCCTCGCAGACCATGCCCTCTATAAAGTCCTCGGGGAGCCTGCCGGCGCGAAGGAGGGTCAGCGCCTTTTTGCACTCCGCGCCGCCGCTGGCCCGGCACACATTGATGCCGCTTACATCCTCGCCCCGCTCCAGCATGCACTCCAGCACCGCCTCGGTAACGCCGCCGCTGTGGGCGAACCGCTTGCCGAAGAGGCTGGCCTCCTGGTAGCTCTCCTCCACCGGCACCAGCTGTACGTCCCGGCTGGCCAGCAGGGACCCCATCTCACCGTAGGTCAGGGCGTAGTCCGCGTTGCCGTCCAGGTCCGGGTCCTCCGCCTCGCTCTTTTTGGCGATGCAGGGGCCGATGAACACAGTGACGCAGCCGGGGCGGACGGTCTTAAGGTACCGGGACACGCCGCACACCGGGGAGACGGTGGAGGACATGTTTTCCTCATACAGCTTGGGGTAGTGCTTTTTGAGCATGTTCACGAAGGCGGGGCAGCAGCTGGTGGTCATCTTTTTGCCCTGCTTGTAGGCCTCGGACCACTCCAGCGCCTCGCTGGCGGCGGTCATGTCGCCCCCCAGGCCCACCTCCACCATGTCCTGAAAGCCCACCTTTTTGAGGGCGGCCCGTATGGCGGCCATGCTGATGTCCTTTTCGTACTGGCCCTCGGTGGCTGGGGCGCACAGGGCGTAGACCTCGTGGCCGGCCTTGATGTGCTCTATGATGTCCACCGCGTGGACCCGGCTGGCGATGGCGGCGTAGGGGCAGGTGTGTATGCACTGGCCGCACTCTATGCACTTGTCCCGGTCTATGACGCACAGGTCGTTCTCGTCGTAGGATATGGCGCTGACGGGGCAGACGGTCTGGCAGGGGCGAACCAGGTGCACGATGGCCCCGTAGGGGCAGGCGGCGGCGCACTGGCCGCACTTTTTGCACTTTTCCGCGTCGATGTGCATGCGGCTCCGCCCGGCGTAGAGGGCCCCGAAGTGGCAGGACCGGGAGCAGGGCTTGCCCATGCACAGCCGGCAGTTGTCGGTGACGGTATAGGAGGCGGGAGGACAGCCCTGGCAGGCGGGCTCTATGACCTGCACCACCATGCCCTGCATGTTGGGATCCACGTTCTGGTTGGCGGCCAGCCTGATCCGGTCCCGCACGATCTCCCGCTCCTTATAGATGCAGCAGCGGTAATTGGGCTTGGGCCCGGGGATCAGCTTTTTCACCAGCTCGTTTTTGCTGTCCTCATCCAGCCTGCCCTCCCAGGCCAGGCGGCATACCTCGGTAATGACTCTGTGCTTGAACTCCACTATGGACGCGTCGTTGGTGATCATGGATTGTCTCCCTTCCCCTGTTCTGTATCCAGTCTCTGCCTGGCCACCAGCTCGGCGAACAGGCCGTTTTTGGCGATGAGCTCTTCGTAGGTGCCGTCCTCGGCCACCTTGCCGCCGTCCAGCACCAATATCCTGTCGCAGTGCCGGATGGTGGAGAGCCGGTGGGCGATGACGATGCGGGTGCACTTCATGGCGTCCAGGGCCTCGGACACCTTCTTTTGAGTGATGTTGTCAAGAGCCGATGTGGCCTCGTCGAACATGAGGATCTTGGGCTTGGGGGCCACGGCCCGGGCGATCATCAGCCGCTGGCGCTGGCCGCCGGAGATGCTGCCTCCGCCCTCCTGGAGCACGGTGTGCATGCCCATGGGCATGTCCCGTATGTCGTCGGCGATGCCGGCGATCTCGGCGGCGTCCCAGGCCTCCTGGAGCTTGAGGGTGGGGGCGGAAATGACGATGTTTTCAAAGATGCTGCCGGAAAACAGCTTGCCGTCCTGCATCACCGTGCCGATCTGCCGGCGGACGGAGCGCATGTCCAGCTTTTGAAGGTCCTTCCGGTCGTAGTACACCGCGCCCCGGCTGGGCTTTTCAAAGCCCAGCATGAGCCGCATGAGGGTAGACTTACCGCAGCCGCTCCTCCCCACCACGGCCACGTACTGCCGGGCCGGGATCTGGAGGCTGAAGTCCTCGAAGATGGGCTTTGAGTCCGGGTCGTAGCTGAAGGTGACGTGGCTTAATTCTATGCTCCCGGAGAGGCGGGTCACCGTCTCCTGACCCTCCTGGGCCTCGGGTTTGGCCTTGAGCAGCGGGGAGATGAGGGTCAGTATGGGCTTTATGGCCGCCGCCGTCAGGGCCACGGAGGCCAGGGAGGTGAAGGCGGAGGAGATGTATGCGTAGGAGGCGTTGAAGGCGTAGTAGTCCGCCACGCTGACGTGGCTGACCACCGAGATGTAGTACATGAGGGCCGTGCCCAGCATGGATATGGCCCCGGTGATGACGGCGCTCAGGCGGATGATGGCGGGGGGATCGTAGGTCAGCTCCGCGCTCTTGGTGAACAGGGACGACCACTTGACAAACGCCCGGTTTTCCGCGCCGGATAAGCGGATCTTCTGTATGCCCGTGATCAGGGCGAACACCAGGCCCCGCTCCTGGGCGCTGTACACCATCTTTTCCCGGTTGATGCGGGACTGCACCGAGGCGGAGAGAAGGCCCACGCCCAGGGTAAGGGCCGTGACGATGAGGCTGGGCCAGACCAGGCTTGGCGCGAAGGCGAAGATCTGCCCCAGGTACACCAGGGAAAATACGCCGGTGACGCCGGTAGAGAGGATGGAGTCCACCAGGGTGTCGCACAGGGAATTCATGTAGCCTATGTACTGATTCAGTTCGCCCGCGGAGTACTCCTTGAAGAAGGAGGCGGGGAGGGAGAGTATGCGCATCATGGTGGCCGCGCCGACGTTCAGGCTCATCTTGGAGCGGATGCGGTTCAGAAGCATCGACCGGATCACCGAGAGGAGCATGGAGCCCACGCTGGCGAAGAACAGGAAGGACATCACCGCGTAGAGAAGCCGCATGCTCTCCTGCTCCACCACGGGACCGATGAGGATGTGGTTGAGCTTGGGCATGAGAAGGCCCACCAACGTCACCGCCAGGGCCGCCAGGGCGAAGGAGGCCATATCCCAGGGGGTCAGGCACCCGGTCATGTAGGTGAACAGGTCCCGGATCTTCAGTTCCCGCATGGGCAGGGGGCGGTAGAAGCACAGCGCCTCGTCGCTGAGCTTTTTTTCCTCGGAGGATGTGACCCGCACCCGTTCGCCGGTGTGGGGGTCGGTGTATTCGTAGCCGCCGGAGGGGGCGGGCAGCACCGCCACCACCGCGCCGTCCCCTTTGAGGGAGGAGATCATGGCCCCCATGGCGTCACGGTGCCAGCCGGGGGTGAGCTTGATCTCCCGGTAGAGTATGCCGGTGGAGGAGAGCAGGTAGTCCAGCCTGTCCTCCAGACCGTGGATCTTGGCGGGCACCTCCTTTTCCTTGACGCCCAGGTATTTGAGGAGCCCGGACACGGCGTCGCTGACGTCCGCCTGGTCCTGGTCAAAGCGCATGGTCCTGCGCCCGGTCACGGAGCGGGCGATGTTTTCAAAGGAGTCGCTCAATAGCTCCCGTTCGTGCTTTTTCCGATATTCGATCTGCTCGTCGAACCAGCCCATGAAACCCGCCTCCTTTACTCGCTGGTGACCAGGCTGGCGTAGAGCCCGCCCCGGGCGAAGAGCTCCTCATGGGTGCCCTTCTCCACGATCTGGCCCTTGTCCAGCACGATGATCTGGTCGCAGTCCCGTATGGTGGACAGCCGGTGGGCGATGACCACGCAGGTGATGCCCCGCTGGCTGATGGACTGTATCACCTCGTGCTCCGTGCGGGCGTCCAGGGCCGAGGTGGCCTCGTCCATAATGCATATGGTGGGGTCCTGGGCCAGGGCCCGGGCGATCTCGAGGCGCTGTCTCTGCCCGCCGGATAAATCCCGGCCGCCGTCCAGCAGCTTGTGGCCGAAGCCGCCCTCCCGGGTGATGATGTCGTCGTAGATGCCCGCGTCCCGGGCCGCCAGGGTGACCTCGAAGTCCTCTATGGAGTCGTCCCACAGCTTGATGTTTTCGGATATGGTGTCCTCGAAGAGGGTGATGTCCTGATCGATGACGCTGACGGAGCCCGTGAACACGTCCCGGTCGATCTGATCCATGGGCACGCCGCCGAAGGTGATGGAGCCGCTCCAGGGCTGATAGAGGCCGGAGATGAGCTTGGCCAGGGTGGACTTGCCGCAGCCGGACCGGCCCACGAAGGCGATCTTTTCGCCGGGCTTCACGGTCATGGAAAAGTCGGTGATCTGGGGCTTGCCCAGCCGGGAATAGCCGAAGGTGACGTGGTTTAGCTCTATGGCGCCGGACAGCTTTTCAAACTCCCCTTCCTTTTTGCGGGGGGCGAAGCAGGGATCCTCCCGGTAGCTCATCACGTCGTCCACCCGCTCCATCTGGGTGATCATCTCCTGCATGGACTGGCCGGCGGAAATGAGGGAGGTGGCCGGGGCCATGAAGGAGCTTAAAAAGCCCTGGAAGGCCATGACCATGCCCAGCGTGAACCGGCCCCGCACCACCAGGGACACCCCCAGGCCCAGCACCGCCAGGTTGGCCAGGGAGGTGATGGCGGAGGGGAGGGCGCCCAGGAACAGGTTGAGCCGGGCGTATTTGACCTGCTGGGTGTTGACGCTGGCCTGATAGCCGGACCACTGGCCGAAGAAGCCGTTTTCCGCGCCGCTGGACTTGATGGTCTCGATCATGCGCACGCCGGACATGGTGGAGGAGGACAGCTTGGCGGCGTCCCGCATCTGCACCCGGGTGATGTTGACCCTCTTTTGGGAGATGAGGGCGGACACGCCCATGTTGAGGAATATGGCCCCCACGCCTACGAGAGAGAGAAGGGGACTGTAGCGGATCATCACCACCAGGTAGAACACCATGGCGGCGGCCTGCAGGGCCAGGGGGGCGAAGGTCTGGATCAGCGCGCCGGCGATGGAGGCGTTGGTGGCCTGCCGGTCGGCGATGTCTGCGGAGAGCCGCTGGCTGAAGAACTGCATGGGCAGGCGGAGCACCTTCCAAAGATAGGACGCGCTGCCCACGGAGGCCATTTTGCCCTGTATGCGCAGGGAATAGACCGCCTGGATGAAGGTAACGGTGACGTTGACCGCGATGAGGGCGCACAGGGCCAGCATGAAGGGCCCAAGCCACTGGGGGCTTTGGCCGGTCAGGAGTCTGTCCAGGAACACCCGGCTGAAGGCGGGCTGGATGACGCCGAGGAGCGCGCTGATGGCGGCGGTCAGGGCCACGAAGGCCGCCGCCGCGCCGGTGCCCCTGAGCCGGTCCCGGGCGTAGGAGACGACCGTCTTTTTCTTGCCGGAGGGCACGAAGCCCTCGTCCGGCTCGAAGGTGAGGCATACGCCGGTGAACTCCCGGTCGAATTCCTCCCATTCCACCGTGACCCGGCCCCGGGCGGGGTCGTTGATCACAGCCCGCTTGCCCTTGAAGCCGCAGAGCACCACGAAGTGGTTAAAGCCCCAGTGGATAATGCAGGGGAAGGGACCCTCCTCCAGCAGGGAGTCCGGGTCCAGCCGCCAGGCCTGGGCCTTCATGCCGTAGCTGCGGGCAGCCACCAATATGTTTTTGGCGCTGGAGCCGTCCAGGGACACGCCGCAGTCCACCCGGGCCTGCTCCAGGGGGATCCATTTGTGATAATAGTGCATGATCATGGTGAGGGAGGCCGCGCCGCATTCCAGCGCCTCCATCTGCATCACCACCGGGGCCCGCACCACGCCCTTTTCTACCGGCTTCGGCGCACGGGAACGACCAAACATATGCCCGCCTCCTCACTGCAGCAGCAGGGACATGGGCTTAAGGCTCTCCGTGGTCACGGAGCCGGAATAGACCCCTGTGTCCAGCGAGGCCGTAAGCGGGATCTCTACCGCCACGTCGCCTATGTCCAGCCGGCCCGCCACCCGCACGTAGGGGCTGGTGGTCTCGGATATGATCACCGTTTCGCAGTCGGCGGCCCGGTCAAAAGACAGGGTCTGGCCCTCCACCGTCACCTCGCCCGTGGCCATGACCTTTTCAAGCTGGGAGTAGGGGGTGAGGCAGACGGCCCTGGCGCCGTCGCTGACCACCGCCACCGGCAGGCGGGTCTCTATGCGTCCGAATATGCCCCAGAGTATGCCGCCCACCAGCAGGGCGATCACCGCCGCCAGGGCCAGCCACACGCCGGGGGAGGTGACCCGCAGATAGTCGTTCAGCGATTCCGGCGACTCGATGGCTTCCAGGCTCTTTTCCCGAAACAGTTTGACCTTCGGCTTCTCTTCCATATATGCGTCCTCTTTCCCCGCGAAGCGGCTTGTGTGAGCAGTATACTACCTCATGCTATCATATTATCACACCTGGTCCGGTTTGTCCATACGGAATCGAGTATTTTGTCTGGAGGAGAGAAGAACGGGGATGAATCATGAAGAATTGGGGGACGGGGGACGGATCGCTTCTCCGCTTCGCGGCTCGCAATGACATGGGGGTATACTTTCATTCGTTCCTTTCGTTATGGGGAAGACGTCGGGTCGACGGCCCGTTCATTATGCATCATTCATTTCATCAGGCTCACAAAAAAGAATCCCAGCCTCCGGCGGGAAGCTGGGATCGGGGAATGTGTTTTGATATTGAGTTTGCCCTTCGGGCGGGCGGTTTACCTGATGAGCGCCACTGCCACGTCATTGACATTCGTTCCGGTGGGGCCGGTCATGATGAGGCCGCCTGTCTTTTGGAGGGCGTGGTAGGCGTCGTTGTCCTGGAGGACAGCGTCAGTGATAAGGCCGTTTTCCGCAAGGCAGGAGAGGGTGTCGCCGTCCGCGTAGCCTCCGGCGGCGTCGGTGGGGCCGTCGGTGCCGTCGCTGCCCACGGAGAACACGGCGGCGTCCATGCCCGCGATGGCGGGGGCGGCGGAGAGGGCCAGCTCCTGATTGCGCCCGCCCAGACCGTGGCCCGTGAGCCTGACCACCGTTTCGCCGCCGGCGATGAAGGCCAGGGGCTTGGCGGGGTGGGCGTGGGTGCGGACGATGGAGGCCAGGAAGCTGCCCGCCTCCCGGGCCTGGCAGCACAATTGATCGGTGAGCACGATGGGATCGTAGCCCAGGGACCGGCAGGCGGCCTCGGCGGCGGCGCACAGCTCCCGGACGGAGCCGTTTATATGGGTGGTGACGTTGCTAAGCGTCTTGGGGGTCTCGACAGCCAGAAGCCTTTTGGCCTCGGCGGACAGGCGCAGGCTGTATTTTTCCGCGATGCGCTGCGCGTCCTGGCAGGTGGTGGTGTCGGGGCAGGCGGGGCCGGAGGCGATCATGTCCAGCGGGTCGCCCAGTATGTCGGAGAGGATCACGGCCTCCACGTGGGCGGGAGAGCAAAAAAGGGCGAACCGCCCGCCCTTGACGGCGGAGAGGCGCTTGCGGATGGTGTTGATCTCCACGATGTCCGCGCCGCAGGCCAGGAGCTGGCTTGTGATGTCCTGAAGCTCTTCGCCGGAGACGAGGGGCTTTTCAAACAGGGCGCTGCCGCCGCCGGAGAGGAGGAAGAGCACCGTGTCCTGCTCTGTCAGGCCGCCGACCAGATCCAGCGCCGCCTGGGTGCCGCGGAAGGAGTTTTCGTCGGGCACGGGATGGCCTGCCTCGTAGCAGTCGAAGGCGGCTATGGGGCCCATCACGTGGCCGTACTTGGTCACCACCACACCCTTTTCGATCCTGTCGCCCATGCAGTCAGACGCGGCCTTGGCCATCTGCCAGGCCGCCTTGCCCGCCGCCACCAGCAGTACCCGCCCGGGGAACCGGCGGCCGATGAGCGCCCGCCGCACCGCCGCGTCGGGCTGTACCGCCGCGATGGCCTCCCGCACGATCTGATCCGCGTGACCGCGCAATAGCTGATTCATTGTGGAACCTCCGTATTCTTTGAAATAAGGATTCCGGCGGGAGGCCCTGGCGGCCACCCGTCGGAATGGAAATGGCGTATAGCGGTCAGAAGATCAGGTTCAGTATGAAGATCTCCACCATGGCCGCGATACCTATGATCAGGGTCATGAGGGTCTGGGTCTTGTAGCCCTGCTGGGGAGTCATCTCGCCGAAGTTGGTGACCACCCAGAAGTAGGAGTCGTTGGCGTGGGACACCGTCATGGCGCCGGCGCCGATGGCCATGACCACCAGGGAGACCTCAACCGGCGTGGCAAAGCCCAACACCGACAGAAGAGGCGCCACGATGCCCGCGGTGGTGGTGATGGCCACGGTGGAGGAGCCCTGGGCGCTCTTCAAGATGGCGGAGAGGAGGAACGGGAAGAAGATGCCCATGGTCTCCAGCACAGAGGCATGGGCCTTGATGAAGTTCACCATGTCGGAGGAGGAGATGACCTTGCCCAGCACGCCGCCGGCGGCGGTGACGAACAGGATGGGGCCCACGGTCTTGAGGGTGTCGTTGGTCAGGTCGTAGAACTCATTCTTCTTGCCCGCGCCCAGCAGCTGGATCACCGCCAGCACGGTGCCCACGGCCAGAGCCATGATGGGGGTGCCCAGGAAGGTGAAGAAGTCCGCCGCGGGGCCGGCGGCCTTGGCCATGGACACCACGGAGGAGACGGCCATCAGCAGTATGGGCACCAGCAGGGGCGCCACGGCGTTGAAGCCCCCGGGCAGAGCGCCGTATTCGGCCTTGAGCTGCTCGTAGGTCTTGACCACCTCGCCGCTGCCCGCGATCTCATCGGCGGATTTGATCTTTTTGCCCACGGCCTTGGCGTAGATCAGGCCCGCGATCAGCGGGAAGAGGGAGCACAGCGCGCCCATGCCCATGACCAGCAGCAGATTGCCGCCGACCCCCAGGGTATTGGCCGCGGCGATGGGGCCGGGCGTGGGGGGAATGAACACGTGGGCGATGTACAGGCCGCAGCTGAGGCACACGGTCATGGCCACGCTGGACTTGCCGGTGCGCTTGACCAGCGCTTTGCGGATGGGGTTCAGGATGACGAAGCCGCTGTCGCAGAACACGGGGATGGAGACCACCCAGCCCATCAGCTCGATGGCCAGCTCGGGGTTTTTCTCGCCCACCAGGCGGATGACCATGTCGGCCAGCTTCAGGGCCGCGCCGGTCCTTTCCAGCACGGAGCCGATGAACGCGCCAAGTATGATGACGATGCCAATGGAGGTAAAGGTGCCGGAGAAGCCCGCGCCGATGATGTTGGCCAGGCCGGAGACCTTGGTGCCGTCCTCCAGCACCTTGTCCACCAGCGGGATGCCGGCCAGGATGCCCAGGATCAGCGAAATGCCCATGATGGACAGGAACGGATGGACCTTGAGCTTGGAGATCAGAAGGATCATCACGACGATCGCCACCACGAAGGCGATTATGAGCGGTACACCTGTCATAGTATTTTCCCCTTTCTTTTTTCCCCGGTTCGCGCACTATGGCGCAGGCATATATTAACATAAATATGGCGGAATGTCAATATACATGTTAAACTGGGTTCACACGGAATTACAGGCGGTACCTGTCCCGGCAGTCCATGTGCCAGTTCCAGTCGGTGCGGCTGTGGAAATGGCCGCCGGTGCGCACGTGGTAGCAGATGCCGCCCTCCATGAGGGGGACGTCCCGCTCCGGCATGGCGTCGGACGCGATCAGGCCCGGCACCCGCAGGAGGGTCCAGGCGGGAGAAGCGGCGGCGCAGGACAAAAACTCGCTGGTGGGATCGGCCCAGGTGTCGGTGTGAGCGGAGCAGACGTAGAGCCTGCGGGGGGCGATGAGGGAGAGGAGCATGTGCTGATCGAAGGGGGCTTCCGCCTCCCGTCCGCTCCAGGCGCGGTAGTTTCCGCAGAACCAGAAGGGGAAGACAGTGGTGATCCTCTCTATGCTCTCCCCCACCTTGCCCCGGCTCACCGCCGCGCCGGAGCAGCCGGAGTCATTGGACACCACCATGGAGAACCGCTCGTCCTGGGCCCCGCACCACAGGGCGGTCTTGCCCAGCCGGGAATGGCCGGTGACGCAGGCGCGGGCGGCGTCGATATCGGGACGGGTGGTCAGGTAGTCGAGGATCCGGCTGGCGGCGAAGGCCCACATGCCGATCTTGCCCCAGCCCGTCTTATCGTCGCGGGGATACATGGCCGCCAGCTTGTCCATCTCGGCGCTGTCGGCGGTCACGTCGGTATAGCAGAAGGTGGCCACGGCGTAGCCCCTGTCGATGAGCTCCTCGGCGGGCAGGTATTCGTCCGGCACCGCCGCGTGGAAGGCGATGTGCACGAATACGGGGGCCTTTTCCTGGCCCTTGGGGATCAAGAGATTGAAGGGAAAGGAGAAGGGGCCGCGGGGAGTGTCGAAGGTGAGGCGTACCCGCTCCCACACCGCCTTGCCGGCGAAGGCCCGCTCGTCGTCCCGGCTCTCGATCACCCCAGACACGGATTTGGGGGCCTCGGGAGTGCAGCCGTATTCCTCGCGGCTGAATATGTCGATCAGCTCCCGGCGGCGCTCCCGCCACAGGTCGGGGGTGTCGGCCGTCCGGCCGTCGTTCATGGTGAACAGGGAGGGGAGGTGTCTTTCGTTCAGAAGTTCGCTCAGCATGTCCATATCTCCTTTCAGTCCTTCCATCCGGTGACCTGGTCGAAGGCGGCCCAGCCCAGGTCGGCGTAGAATCGGTGGCCCTCCTGGCCCACCACATGGCGGAACGCGCCGGCGGCTCCGGCCTGCTCGTAGAGGCTCCGGGTGATATCGGCCTGGGCGCGGGCGGCGTCTATGGGGAATATGCCGTCATGAAGGCCGTTTACGATCACCAGGGGCCGGGGGGCGATGAGGCCCGCGATGTCGCCCATGTCCAGCTTGTTCAG
>CADAGW010000013.1:0-1847 GCA_902787475.1 uncultured Eubacteriales bacterium | reverse complement strand
GTGTCCAGCGCCGCGGCGTAGAGGCTGGTGGTGCCGCCGCCGGAATTGCCCATGACGGCGATGCGGGCGGGGTCGATGGCGGGGAAGTGGGCGGTGACCACGTCTATGGCACGGGACACGTCGTGGCACCTCTCGCCCAGCAGGGTGCGGCCAATGAGCAGGGCCTGCATGGCGGGGAAGAGGCAGTCCGGCCCCTTGGGGGTGCCGCCCCGCTCGCCGAAGGCCCTCTGCTCCAGGGTCAGCGCCGCCTGGCCCCGGGCGATGATCTGGCAGGCGAAATCCCGGTCGCCGCCGGAGATGGTCTCCTGGTCGTGTTCGTATTTGGGCCGCCCCAGGGATATGTGCATGCCCGTGGAGTGGCCCTGGAGGCATATGACCAGGGGGATCCTGCCCTCGGAAGCGGTTTTTGGCATCAGCAGATGGCACACCGCGTCGCAGTCCGGCTCGCTGGCAAAGAGGAACCGGGTCTCGGTGAAGGCGGCCTCCTCCCGGGTCCATTCCACCCGGAAATGATCCTCGCCGCCCGCGATGGGCAGGCCCAGCATATGTTCAAGCTCCGCCCGGGTCTTTGCCTGCCAGGGGATCAGGGGCTCGTCCGGCCCCTTGCGCAGGCTGGGGCGGCAGGCCTTCATGCGCATCTCGTGCGCCACCTTCGGATCCAGAGACATGTTTCTCCCTCCTCCGTATGGATTCTGCCTGTATTGTACTCTTCCCCCGCCGCGCCGTCAAGGGCGGATTTGGCGATGGGGGCTTGTGGAACGGGCCGTTCGGTGGTATACTGTATATATGAACGATTTTCGCTATTCCCACGCGCTGGGACAGAACTTCATATTGGATCCGGCCATTATCCGCCGCATCGCCGACGCCGCAGGAGTACACAGCGGGCAGAATATACTGGAGATCGGCCCGGGAAGCGGCTCCCTGACCGGGGAGATGGTCGCCCGGGGGGCGAATGTGGCGGCCATCGAGGCGGACGAAAGGCTGAAGGGGCCCCTGGCCGAAAGGCTGGGCAGCGCCGATATGGTGCTCTTCGCCGACGCCATGAAGGTGGATATGGACGCGTTTGCCAGGGAGAGGTTTGGCGACGCGCCCTTCCGGGTGGTGGCCAATCTGCCCTATTATATCGCCATCGACGTAGTGAGAAGGCTTTTGCGGATGGACAGGCCCCCGGAGGATATCGTGGTGATGGTGCAGAAGGAGTGCGCCGACAGGCTTTCCTCCTCCCTGGGCGCCAAGGAGTGGTGCGCCGCCGCCGCCGAGTGCCAGTATTTTGGCGAGGTGCGGGCGCTGATGGATCTGCCGCCCGAGGCGTTTACGCCCCGGCCCCACGTGAGGAGCACCCTATTGGGCATATACCGGCGGCCACACCCCGACCGGGCCCGGAGCGATGAGATGATGCGGCGGGTCATCGCCGCCGCCTTCGCCATGCGGCGTAAGACGCTGGCCAATAACCTGTGCCGGGCCTTTTCCGTGAGCCGGGACCAGGCCTTGGCCTGGCTCGCCGACGTGGGCCTCGACCCCGCCGTCCGGGGCGAAGCCGTGGATCTGGCCGGCCTCGCCCGCTTGGCGGACAGGATCGAGGAGGGGTGACGGGGGAAGACGCTGAGGGCTGCTCGACCCTCCATTCCCAACAGTCGTTTTTGAAACCGTATATTCAAAAACGACTATGCCGAATTGAGAGGTTCCGCAGGCGACGAAGCAATCCGTCCCCCGTTCCCCAGCCCCTGCCTTCCCCTTGAGGGGAAGGTCAGCGCGTTGACAAACAGGGTTTGTCAACGCGGAAGTGCAGGATTTGTGCATCTGCGATGCACGGGCAATCCTGCACCCAAAGCGGAACAGGGAGCCTG
>CADAGW010000012.1 GCA_902787475.1 uncultured Eubacteriales bacterium | reverse complement strand
TGGATATACGGATTCCAAAAGCGACCATTGCGAATTGAGGACCGCACGCAGCCGCCGCCCTGTGGGCGAAATGCGGCGGAGTAAGCCCAATGAGCAAGGGAGCTTTTGGATATACGGATTCCAAAAGCGACCATTGCGAATTGAGGGTCGAGCAGCCCTCAGCGTACCCCCCGCCTCTCATCAATTTTTTGCGGGGAAGGGGGAGACTTAACATATAAGCCACAAAAACATGGTATGATATAGAATCGGGAAAATGGATGGGAGGCGGCGCGGTGAGCGAGGGCTGGTACGAGGTGGCGGCCATGGGCGCCAGATATGTATTTCTGGCGCTGGCGGCGTATGTGGTATTCGCCGCCTGGCGGGACCACAGGCGGGCCCGGAAGAGGAGCGAAAGGCTCCGCCGGGAGGGCTCCTTCATCGGCGAGATGCGGGTGGTGGGGGACGTGTCCGGCAAGCTGGAGGGAGAGATCTATCCCATCCCCATGGAGGGCTGCATCGGCTCCTCCAGGTCCTGCGACGTGAGGATCAAGTGCAAGGGCGTAAAGGGCAAGCATCTGTACTTCGAGCAGAGGGAAGGGTGTTTGCTTCTGACCCCAATGGGCGGGGCCAGGGCGGAGATACTGCCCCGGCGCAAGGGCCCGCCCCTGCTGTATGACGGGGACAGGCTCAAGATGGGCGGACTGATACTGGTCATGTCCTTCTACGACGCCCAGGACGGAACGGACCCGGACGACTGACGGAAATCAAGCTTCGGAGGCGCGCATGAGGAAAAGGAAAAACGAAAAGACAGGCCGGTCCCTCAGGGGGGCCGTGATGCTGTTTCAGTTTTTGGCGTGCCTTCTTTTAAGCCTCAGGGGCGGTGCGGTGGACAGACAGGCCCTCTTTTTCGCGCTGGCACTGCCCGGATGTACGTACGCGGTGTCCTTTTTGATGGACAAGCTGTTTCAGGCCGATTCCACTGTGACGGTGCTGATGATGTTTCTGATCGGCGTGGGCGTCATTACCCTTAAGGACATCGCCCGCTCCCCCGAGACCCCCATGGAGCAGTTCATCTACTTCGGCGTAGGGGCCGTGGGCATGATGGCCGCGGCGGTGTTCATGCGGAACCTCAGGGCCTGGGAAAAATGGACGTACTGGATGATGGCCGGGTCGCTGGCCCTGCTGGCCTCGCCCCTGTTCATCGGCCAGTGGCAGTACGGGGCCAAGAACTGGATCAAGGTGTCCGGCTTCTCCATGCAGCCCTCCGAGTTCGTAAAGCCCGCGCTGGTGTTCGTGATGGCCGTGTGTTTGAGCGGACGCACCACAAGGCTCAACCGCCTCCTGGCCCTGGCCTTCGCCGCCGCGCTGTGCGTGCTCTTGCTTCTTGAACGGGACCTGGGCGCGCTCCTGTTGTATTTCGTGGTGACGATGCTCCTTTATTACGCCTCCACGTCCAATCTGCTTGTGACCCTGATGGGTTTTGGCGCGGGGGCCGCGGGGGCCTACGGGGCGTACAGTCTGTTCCCCTATGTGCAAAGGCGCATCGCCGCCTTTCAGGACCCCTGGAGCGACCCGCTGGACAAGGGCTACCAGATCATACAGGCCCTGATCGCCATAGGCAGCGGCGGGTTCTTCGGCATGGGTCTGGGGCTGGGCCTGCCCAGGAACATTCCCCTGTACCACTCCGACTTTATATTCGCCGCCATCTGCGAGGAGTTCGGGTGCCTGTTCGCCCTGTGCCTGATCGGGGTATACCTGCTCATCGCCCTTCGGGGCTTCGCCATCGCCGCCGCCGCCAGGAGCAGCTTTCACGCCCTGGTGGCCTTCGGGGTCAGCGCGGAGATCGCCCTTCAGGCCCTGCTGATCATAGGCGGCAATACCAAGCTCATCCCCCTGACCGGCGTGACGCTGCCCCTGGTGTCCTCCGGCGGCAGCTCCCTGGCCGCCAGCATGGTGAGCCTGGGGCTTCTGCTGGGCGTGTCGTCGGTGAACGCCCAATACGACCGGGAGGCCGAAAGAAGGCTTCAGGACATGGAGGGCGAGCCGGCATGAAATCGTTCAGGCGGAACATAAAGGGCCTGGGGGCGCTGATCGCCGCGGTGTTTCTGGCGGTGAGCGGGTGGTTCGGCTATACCGTGTATACCCAGGGCTCCCGGTGGATGGTGAGCCGGTACAACAGCCGCATCGACCGGGCCAGGAGCAAGGTGACCATGGGGGACATACTGGACAGGAACGGGATCCTGCTGGCCTCTACGGACAAGGAAGGCGACAGGTACTACGCCGAGGACGACGCCATGCGCCGGGCCGTGTCCCAGACCGTGGGAGACAGCCTGTCCATGGCCGGAGCGGGGGTGCAGACCTTCCACGCGGATACGCTGCTGGACGTGTCCGGCTCCGCGCTGGACAGGACGTTTCAGCTGGTGCGGGGCGAGGGCACGGTGGGAAACACCCTGCGGCTGACCATAGACGCCAGGCTGGCCAGGTACGTGTCCACCCAGTTCCCGGCGGGCAAAAACGGGGCCGTGGTGGTGATGAACCACAAGACCGGGGAGATACTGTGCATGGTGTCAAAGCCGGACTACGACCCGGAGAACCTGACCCGGTCCAATATCGACATGGAGGGGTCGGCGTATCTGAACCGGTGCCTTCAGGGCCTCTACGCCCCGGGGTCGGTGATGAAGATATTTACCCTGGCGGCGGTGCTTGAATACAATCCCGCCGCGGTGAGCCGGAATTATACCTGCGCGGGCACGTCAGGATATGGCAGGTTCACCCTCCGGTGCGCGGGCGGGGCGGTGCACGGGGATATGAACCTAAGGCAGGCCTTCGCCAAGAGCTGCAACAACGTGTTCGGCGGCCTTACGGTGGAGCTGGGCTTTGACCGGATGATCAACGCCTGCGAGACCATGGGCTTTAACGACAATTTCCACTTTCAGGACATCACCCTCTACGAGTCCCGGTTCCCGGACAGCGTGATCGACGCCGGGGATCTGGCCTGGGCGGGGGTGGGGCAGAGCAGTGTGCTGGTGACGCCCATGCACCTGTGCATGCTCGCCTGCGCCGTGGCGGAGGGCGGGGTCATGCCCGAGCCCAAGCTGGTGGCCCAGGTGACGGGGGCCTCCGGAGTGGCCCGGCCCAGGACCCAGCCCGGGGAATACAGCCGGGTGATGACGGAGCACACCGCCCAGACGGTGAAAAGCTACATGCAGTCCTGCGTGGAAAAGGGCACGGGCACCCGGGCCAGGCTGGCGGGATATACCGTGTGCGGCAAGACCGGCTCCGCCCAGGTGAGCAACGACAAATCCGTGCCCACCAACGCCCTGTTCGTGGGCTTCATCGACTCCGAATCCGCCCCCTACGCCCTGGCGGTGGTGGTGGAGGGCGGGGGCAGCGGGGGAGACACCGCCGCCGCCCTGGCCCAGAGGATATTTGCGTATATGACCGGTCAGTAGACCAAATCGACACAAAAGCGGGAGGAAAGCGTATGGATCGCAAGGAGATCGCGTCCCTGGCCCAGCGGGTGCGGGACAACATTGCCCGGGTCATCGTGGGCAAAAACGACACCGTGGAGCTGCTGCTCACCTGCCTGATCGCCCGGGGCCACGTGCTGATGGAGGACGTGCCCGGCACCGGCAAGACCATGCTGGCCAAATCTCTGGCCCGCTCGCTGGACTGCGGCTTTGCCCGCATACAGTTTACCCCCGACCTTCTGCCCGGCGACGTGACGGGCATCAGCGTGTTCAACGCCCAGAAGGCGGCGTTCGAGTTTAAGCCCGGCCCGGTGTTTACCCACATACTGCTGGCGGACGAGATCAACCGGGCCACGCCCCGCACCCAGTCCTCGCTCCTTGAGTGCATGGAGGAGCGGCAGGTGACCCAGGACGGCGTCACCCGGCCCCTGGAGGAGCCCTTTATGGTGGTGGCCACCCAGAACCCCATAGAGACCCAGGGCACCTTCCCCCTGCCCGAGGCCCAGCTGGACCGGTTCCTCATGCGCCTGCGCCTGGGCTACCCCACCAGCCAGGAATCCATGGACATCATGCGCCGGTTCATCCGCAACGATCCCCTCTCCGAGATCAGCCCCGTGGCCACCCGGGAGGACATCCGGGCCGCCCAGAAGGCCTTTGTGGAGTGCCACGTGTCCGAGCCGGTGCTCAAGTACATATCCGACATCTGCGAGCGCACCCGCGCCATGCCCCAGGTGAACATGGGGGCCTCCCCCCGGGGTATGCTGGCGCTGCTTCGGGCCAGCCAGGCATACGCCCTGATCAAGGGCCGGGACTTCGTGACCCCCGACGACGTAAAGACCCTGGCCCGGCCGGTGCTGGCCCACAGGATCATCATGAGCGGCCTCTACGGCCACGCCTCCCAGGCGGAGGACATGGTGTGGGAGGCGGTGTCCGGCGTGACCGTGCCCACCGAGAATCCCGAAAGGACGTGATCCGCCCTTGAGCGTATTCTGGATCGTGCTGCTCACCCTGGCGCTGTCGGGGATACAGGCCTTCGTGTTCGTGAGGTTCAATCTGAAAAGGATCGAATACGACCGCAGATTTACCCGCAAGAGCGCCTTTGAGGGGGAGCATGTGGGACTGGTGGAGGTCATCCGCAACCGGAAGATACTGCCCGTGCCCTGGGTGCGGGTGGAAAGCCGCATATCGCCCTTTCTGCGCTTCAAGGGTGCCAGGAGCGAGGAGCGGGCCATCAACGCGGATCGGTACCACCGCTCCATATTCTATCTGGGCCCCATGAGCCAGGTCACCCGGTCCCACGACGTGGAGTGCCTGGCCCGGGGACACTACGAGGTGGGCTCCGTGGCCCTGACCTCCGGAGACCTTTTGGCCTTCGCCTACGACACCAAGCAGCTGTCCTGCCAGTGCGGCATAGACGTGTATCCCCGGCTCCTGTCCGAGGACGAGCTCAATACCCCCTCCACCCGCTGGCAGGGCGACCTGATCGTCAAGCGGTGGATCATGCCCGATCCCTTTCTGACCTCCGGCATACGGGGCTACCAGGCCGGGGATCCCATGCGGGATGTGCACTGGGGCGCCACCGCGAGAACGGGCAGTCTGCAGGTGAAGGTGCGGGACTACACCGCCGACCCCAAGATGTTCGTGGTGCTCAACGTCCAGAACACCGAGGAGCAGTGGGGAGATCTGATGGACTACGAGCGGGGCGGCATAGAGCAGGGCATCCGCATGGCCGCCACGCTGTGCCTTCGGGCCCTTAGGCTGGGGGTGGAGGCAGGCTTTGCCGCCAACGGGTGCCTCTACGGAGAAAAGGGCGAGGAAAAACCGGTGATCGTGCCCGCCCGGGCCTCCCACGACCAGGCCGACACCATACTCACCGTCATGGCCCGGCTGGAGCTGCACCGGGAGTTCACCTTCCCCAGGTTTCTGGATCTTCTCAACGACGTGAGGGACACGGACATCCTGATACTGTCCGTGTACGACAGCGAGGCCATACAGGCCCGTATGGCGGAGCTCAGGGCCCGGGGCAACTCAGTGACCCTGATGCGGCTGGAGGCCCCGCGCCACGCCGCTACCGCGTGACATCATATCAACGATTTAGAAAGGAGGGGACGATATGAAAAGGATCCTGGCGGCGCTGACGGTTTTGGCTTTCCTGTGCGCCCTGCCCGGGGCGGCATACGCCCGGGATAAATACATTGCCCCGCCGGAGCATCCCGTCACCACCCGCCCGCCCCAGGACATGGTCATCCGGCCCCTCCTTCGGGCCAACGCCCAGCTGTTTACCATAGAGTGCGTCCGCGAGCCTGCCCTGGGGCAGGAGGGAGAGTGGACGGTGACTAACAAAGATGGCGTGGAGGCGGTGGCATACCGCTTCCAGATGTGCGTGTTCAGCCACATGGAGGGGAACAAGACCTACGTGGAGAGCCTGTACAACGGACTGCCCGGGGGCAATACCTTCTCTTACACCTGCTACCAGCCCAAAAAGTACTATCTGTATGTGTACGGCCTGGACGTAAACGGGAATTCGCTGGGATACCAGTATATCACTGTGGAGATCCAGGACGACCCGAGCGCCGTGAGCCTGGAGAGGCGGGTAGATGAGATCGCCCAGCAGTGCGTGAGCGCCGTCTCCGGGGACTACGAGCGGGCACTGTGGCTCCACGACTGGATCACGTCCCATTCCTATTACGACCACAGCCAGTGCCGCTTCGGGGCGGAGGACATCCTCTTCGCCGGCACCGGGGTGTGCGACAGCTACAGCAAGCTCTACCAGCGGCTCCTCACCGCCTGCGGGCTGGAGTCGGTGCGGGTCACCGGGGGCAACCACGCCTGGAACGCGGTGAACATAGACGGCCAGTGGTGCCACGTGGATGCCACCTGGGACGACTCCGGCGACGCGGAGGTGCCCGTGTCCGGCCAGGAGACCCACGACTACTTCGGCATAAATGACGAGATCATGGGCATGGATCACTTGTTCACGCCGGGGGAGATGTGCGTGTGCGACACGCTGGACTACTGCTATGTATACAGGAACGGCATATACCGCACCTGGATGCATTACGCCCTGACCGACATGGAGACAAGGCTTTCCGCCGGGGAGCACGATTTCGGGGCCGAGACCGGCAACCGGCTGGTGCTGGCCATCGTGGACGGCGAGCCCGTGTATACCTCGGGCGGCTTCGCGGTGCGGGGCCTGACCCTGGGCACGGTCCTGCTGGGCAAGGAAAACAGCCTGTGGCGGCTGTGTGATCGGGTGGATTTCCCCGCCTCCTTCGCCTACGATTCCGGCACGGGCCAGGTGCGGGTGACGCTGGACATAGATCCCGCCGCGCTGGATATGTGGGCCCTGCGCCTGCCGGAGGGGCTGACGGAGGTGGAGGAGAGCGCCTTTGAGGGGTCAGGGGGCTTTATGAAGGCCGTACTGCCCCAGAGCACAGAGGGCATAGGGGAGAGGGCCTTCTCCCTGTGCCCCAATATGGCCGCGGTGGAGATCCCCGCGGCCTGCCAGACCATCGCCGAGGACGCCTTCTGCGGCGTGCCCACGGGCCTGGTGGTGGTGTGCGACAGCGGCTCCTTCGCCCAGGAATACGCCGAGACACACGGCTTTGTGGTGGCGCTCAAGGACGAGCCCCAGGAGTGAACCTGGCCTGTTCACTTGGAGATTGAGTCCCCGCCCGAAGGGCGGAAGAAGGGATTCCAAAGGGTCTTGACCCTTTGGCGAGGAGTCTGAGGGCGAGCAACCCTCAGCGCCTCCCCTCGTTTCCTCCCCTTGACGCCCTGTCCCTGCGGTGATATAATGCACTTGTTTCCCAAACAAACATACGGAGGTGCTCTTATGAAGGTGGCGGTGATCGGCTGCGGCGCAATCGCCAACAGCGCCCACATTCCGTCCTACATGAACAATCCGGACGCAGAGATCGCCTATTTCTGCGACATCATCCCGGAGCGGGCCCAGGCCGCGGTGGAGAAATACGGCTGCGGCAAGGCCGTGGTGGACTATCACGACGTGCTCAAGGACCCCGAGGTGAAGGCGGTCAGCGTGTGCACGCCCAACAACGTCCACGCCCCCATATCCATCGACGCCATGCGGGCGGGCAAGCATGTGCTGTGCGAAAAGCCCGCCGCCCGCACCCTCAGCGAGGCCCTTGAGATGCAGAAGGTGCAGCACGAGACCGGCATGACCCTCAACATCGGCGTGGTGAACCGGTTCAACGACAGCGTGCGCCGCATCAAGGAATACATCGACTCCGGCAAGCTGGGCGAGGTGTACCACGTATACGCCTCCTTCCGGGCCCACCGGTCCATCCCCGGCCTGGGCGGCGCGTTCACCACCAAGGCCATCGCCGGCGGCGGGGCGCTC
Source organism: uncultured Eubacteriales bacterium (assembly GCA_902787475.1). Lineage (GTDB taxonomy): Bacteria > Bacillota > Clostridia > Christensenellales > Aristaeellaceae > RUG13279. Next base: position 8,284 of record CADAGW010000012.1, on the reverse strand, counting down.
ATCGACTGGGGCGTACACTACCTGGACATCGTCATGTACTGCTGCGGCGACCCCAAGCCCGTCACCGTGTCCGGCGAGACCTTCTGCAAGCTGGGCGTGGACATGGAAAAATATGTCTATAAGGACATGTGGGCCGGCCCGCCCAAGTACGACGGCGTGTACGACGTGGACGACTCCGTCACCGCCCTGATCCGCACCGAGGGCCCCACCATCTCCGTGCACGGCGCCTGGGCCCAGAACATCGGCCAGCCCGCCACCTACATCGACTTTATGGGCGACAAGGCCGGCATCCGGCTGGACTACGGCGGATACTTCACCGTGTACGGCTCCGAGCACGGGGCGCTGTATTCCTTCAAGCCCGAATTTGAAATGAAGAACATGTACCAGAGGGAGATCGACTGCTTCCTCCAATGCCTCACCACCGGCGAAAAGCTGGCCTCCCACATCGACACGGTCATCATCACCGCCAAGATCATGCAGGCCATCTACGACTCCGCCGAAGCCCACCGGGAGATCGCCCTCTGATCGCCCCAAAACCCACCCGCCGGGCCCGCTGTATTTGCAGGCCCGGCGTTTTTATGCGAATCCGGATGGACAATTTGAGAAAAAGCCGCATAAAATCCGTACAAAACTGGATTTTATGCGACTGATCTTTGATTTATGCGGATTCTAGAGCACTTTTCTGCGACGAGCCGCATAAAATCCTCAATCTTTTTCCTCCACCAGGCAGGGGTCGTCCTCCGGGTGGGGTTCGGGCAGGTGCTCACAGACCATGATCAGGGCGTCCTCCCGGTTGTCCTCGTAGTAGCGCTTGCGGTAGCCCACGTCCACAAAGCCCAGCTTGTGATAGAGGCTCTGGGCGGGCAGGTTGCTCCGCCTTACCTCCAGGGTCAGAAACCGCATGCCGCTGTCGGCGGAGAGCTGCATCAGCGCCCGGGTCACCTTTTCCCCGTAGCCCATCCGCCGCCGGTCCGGGGACACGGCGATGTTGGTGATGTGCCCCTCGTCCAATACGAACCACACCCCGGCGTAGGCCCTGACCGCTCCGTCCTCGGTGAGGATCATGTATCTGGCGCAGGCGTTTTCCGTCTCGTGGAGCAGGGATTCCCGGGACCAGGGGATGGCGAAGCAGGCGGTCTCGATAGAGTGGACCTGATCCACGTCTTCCCTGGTCATCAGCCGCAGCTCAACCTCTGGCATGTTTCTCCCTTTCCGCCTGGGGGGCCCGAAGATAGAGGGGCAAAAGGGCCTCCGGCTCCACGGCCTCGTCAAGCCTCTGGGCGGCCAGACAGCAGGCCGCCGACGCCCGGATAAAGCGCATGTGGCAGGGGGCAAAGAGGGCCCTGTCGCCCAGCATGCTTACGAGGGCGTCATGGTGCGCCGCCACGCCGTCCCCCAGAAACAGCGCCGGGCCGGCGTGGAGCTTTTCCACAAATTCAGACAGGGGCAGGGCGTCGTCGGGCAGGATCCTTTGCCCATTCTGAAACGCCGCGCAGTACACCTGTCCCCGCCGGGCGTCCAGTATGGGGGCCACCACGCCGGGATAGCCCCACATCCCCGCCGCCAGGCACTCCAGAGCGTCAATGGCCAGGCACCTTTTGCCCGCCCCGTGGGCCAGTCCCCGGGCGGCGCACACGCCGATGCGCACCCCGGTAAAGGAGCCGGGGCCGGTGACGCAGGCGTACAGGTCGATGTCCCGGGGGGACAGGCCAGATGCCTCAAATATGCTGTCGGCCATGGGCATCAGGGTCTGGCTGTGGGTCAGCCCGTGCCGGGCCTCGATCTCATGGGTGATCTCGCCGTCCTGCCACAGGGCCGCCCCCGCGCAGGGGCCGGAGGCGTCCAGTGCGAATATGTTCATCGAATTTCCTCCAACTGGGCGAGCTGGGCGTCCCGCCCGGATAGCCATACCTGGATCTCCCGCTCGCCCGTGTCCCTGACGTGAATGTCCACCCGGCCGGTGGCGTCCTTGTCCTCCAGGCCGTTGAACGGCCACTCCACCAGGGCCACCCCGTCGCCGAAGAGGTATTCCTCCAGACCCGCCTCGGCCACCTCGTCCGGGGAGGAGAGCCGGTACAGGTCGAAGTGATATACGTTCATGCGCCCCTGGTAGGGCTGCATCAGGGTGAAGGTGGGGCTGGGCATGGGGCCCTCTATCCCCAGTCCCCGGGCGATGCCCCGGGCCATCACGGACTTGCCCGCGCCCAAGTCGCCGGTGAGGAATATGAGATCCCCCGCCCGCAGAAGGTCGGACAGCCTTTCGCCCAGGCGGCGGGTGTCCGCCTCGGTGGGGGCAGTATAGGTGACGGTCATCGGCTTTCCCCCTTCAGGAAGGGCGAGAGCCGCTTGTACAGCGGGAAGAGTATGATCACGGAGCACATCCCCTTGCAGAAGGTGAACGGGGCGTTGAATTTCCACAGCGCCTCTTTGATGGAGCCTACGCCGGAGTCGATGGCCTGATACATGCCCAGTACCACGTCCTCGGGCCAGAACTGATAGTAAATGGGATAGACGATATAGTAGTTGGTGACCACGCTCAAAAGGGCCATGGCCGCCGCCCCCGCCAAGGCGCCCAAAAAGGCGCTGAGCCGGGACTTTTTCCGGTGGTAGATGATCCCCGCGGGCACCACGAAGAGTATGCCCAAAAGGAAGTTGCTCAGCTCTCCCACGCCGCCGGTAGAGGTGCCCAGAAGGTGCACCAGGTTTTTGACCAGGCACACCGCGCCGCCGCTGATGGGCCCCAGGGCGAAGGCCGCCAGCAGGGCCGGAAGCTCGGAAAAGTCCAGCTTGATGAAGCTGGGCACCAGGGGGATGCTGAAGTCCAGATACATCAGCACCGTGGCCACGGCGGAGAGCATGCCCACCATAGTGATCTTTCTCGTGTTCGACGTTTTCCAGGAAGCCATATTTCTTTCCTCCTCGCAAAAAATCGGCTCCCGGCAGACGCGGGAGCCGCTGTTGCGGCGGAGAAAAACGGATGTCTTGTTTCTCTCATCCAGACTTGGAAGGCAGAGCCTTCTTTACTGTCGGCCCCGGAATCTCACCGGGTCAGCGGCCTTGCGGCCGGTCGCGGGCTGTACCGCCGGTGGGGATTTTCACCCCGCCCCGAAACATGTGCCGGATTCAGTTGTCGCCCATAGGATACACCCGCAAGGGCCCGTTGTCAATAGCGGTAAAACATGTTTAATACGATTTTACATCAAAATCGCTGTACTCCAAGGAACGGATTGCTTCGTCGCTTCGCTCCTCGCAATGACACTATTTTATACGCACGTAGTATTCCTGTCATTGCGAGGAGGTAGTAGGCCGATGAAGCAATCCGTAACCAAAATCAATCATTTAGAAAAAGAACAGTATCACAGAAACCGTCAGGCCAGCCGCAGGGAGATTTCCCCGCTCTTTAACGCCTTCACGGCCCCGTCTTCCGTCTCCACCATCAGGGCCCCGGTGTCGTCGATCTCTCGGGCGAAGCCCTCCTGCCACAGGCCGTTTTCAAGGAATCGCACCTTTTTGCCCAGCGCCAGGGAGCGGGAGCGGTAGTAGTCCATGCTGCCTGCGGCCCGGCTCAGCTGGTTGGCGATCCCGGCGGCCAGGGCGTTCCGATCCACCGGGCGGGGCAGCCAACCCACGATGTCCTTGAGGGCCTCCGGCACCGGCGCGGGCCGCACGTTCACCCCCACCCCCAGCACCAGATGGGTGGTCACGCCGCTCTCCAGATCGCCCACCGCCTCGGTGAGGATGCCGCACACCTTTTTGCCGCCGTAGTAGATGTCGTTGACCCACTTGATGCCGAACTGCTCGCCGCACAGCTCCTCCAGCGCCCGGCACACCGCCACGCTGGCCTCCACGGTGATCTTCACCGCCTCGCCCATGGGCCGCCCGCTGGGCAGAAGCAGGGTCATATACAGCCCCGTGCCCTGGGGGGAGTAAAAATCCCGGCCCATGCGGCCCCGCCCGGCGGACTGATGCTCCGCCGCGATGAGGGCCCGGCCCGTGCCCCGGGCCAGGAGCCGCTTGGCGTAGGCGTTGGTGGAGTCCACGTCGGATAGCACCCGCACCGGGCAGGGGTCATGGAGCCTTGCCTCTATGCCCGCCTCCGACAGGGCCTCCGGCTCGCCGGTCAATCGGTATCCCCCGTTGGTGCGGGCCTCTATGCCGTAGCCCTCGGCCTGCAGGGCCTGCACGGCCTTCCACACCGCCGTGCGGCTGACGGAGCACATATCCGCGATGTCCTGCCCGGACACCTCGCTCCCGGCCAAAAGGCTTTGAAGGGTCTGTCCTTTTACCGTCATTGGTCTGCTCCTTTTTCGCTTTTCCGGGCCCAGTCGGGCTCGGGGGAGAGGATCCTTTTGCCCATCAGGGCCATTTCGGCGCAGTGGAGGCATATGCCCCGGGCCCTGGCCGCCCGGTTTTTCTCCCGGTCGCCGTACAGATCGTCCCCCTTGAGGGGCCAGCCCCGGCGGGCAAACTGAACCCGTATCTGGTGGGTCCGCCCGGTGTGAAGCGCCACATCTACGACGCTTTCTCCGCCCTCCGTCCAGCGCAGGGCGTAGGAGAGGGAGGCGTACTGCCCCCGGGGGTCGCATACGGTGCGCCCGTTTTTCCGCGCGAGGTGATCCTCCATGTCGCCCCTTTGGGGCCGGGGCGCGCCGAACACCCGGCAGACATATCTCTTTTCCACCTGCCGGGCCCGGAAGATGTCGATCACCTTTTCAAGGGTCTCCTGGTCTCTCGCCGCCAAGAGCACCCCGCTGGTGCCCGCGTCCAGCCGGTGGCACAGCCGGCACCCGGGAAACAGGGCCGTGAGGCGCGATATGGCCGTGTCCTCGCCCACGCCCCATTCGTCCCGGTCCACCGGAAGCCCCGCGGGCTTGTCGCAGGCGATGAGGCCGCCTTCGTCCAGGAGTATGGGCAGGGGGCCGGTCAGAAAATGATCCGGAAGATACAGCCGCACCTGGTCGCCCCCGGCCACGGAGGCGTCCGCTCCCGCCTTCTCCCCGTTCACCCGGCAGTCCCTTTTTTTGACGGCCTCCTTGAGGGCGGAGGCGGGGCAGAGGGGATAGGCCCTTTTCAGATATACCAAAAGCGGCGTCTTTTGGACGCCGCTGGGCACGATGTGTTCTCTCACAGCTTCATGATCCAGCCGAAGGGATCCGCCAGACGGCCCCACTGGATGCCGGTGAGGGTGTCGTACAGCTTCTTGGTCAGCTCGCCGATCTCGTTGTTGCTCACGGTGATCTTCTCGCCGTTCCAGCACAGCTCGCCCACGGGGGACACCACCGCGGCGGTGCCGGTGCCGAAGGCCTCCTGGAGCCTGTTCTCATGGGCGGCCTTGAACACGTCGGCGATGGCCAGCCGGGTCTCCACGCACTCCACGCCCATGGAGGCGGCCAGCTTCAGTATGGAATCCCGGGTGATGCCGGCCAGTATGGAGCCGTTCAGCGCGGGGGTCACCAGCTTGTGGTCGATGACGAACATCATGTTCATGGAGCCCACTTCCTCCACGTACTTCTGCTCCACGCCGTCCAGCCACAGCACCTGGTCGTAGCCCTTGGCCTTGGCCATTTCGCCGGCCTTCAGGGACGCGGCGTAGTTGCCGGCGGTCTTGGCGAAGCCGAAGCCGCCCCGCACCGCGCGCACGTACTGATCCTCCACGTAGATGCCCACAGGGGCCAGGCCATGGGCATAGTACGCGCCCACGGGGGAGAGGATGATGCAGAAGATGTAGGTGCTGGAGGCCTTCACGCCCACGTAGGGGTCGGTGGCGATGATGAAGGGCCGGATGTAGAGGCTGGTGCCTTCGTTGTGAGGCACCCAGTCCTTTTCCACGTCCAGCAGCTTTTTCAGGCCCTCCAGGGCCAGCTCCTCGTCGAACTGGGGGATGCTCAGCCGGTCGGCGGACACGTTGAAGCGCTTGAAGTTGTCCCGGGGACGGAACAGCTGCAGTCCGCCGTCGGCCCGGCGGTAGCACTTCATGCCCTCGAACACGGTCTGGCCGTAGTGCAGCACCATGGTGCTGGGATCCAGCTCAAAGGGATGATAGGGCTCGATGCGGGGATTGTGCCAGCCCTTGCCGGTCTCATAGTTCATCATGAACATATGGTCGGTAAAGATCTTTCCGAAGCCCAGCTTGGTTTCGTCCTGAGGCTTTTGCTTGAGAGTGGCCGCCAGGGTCACGGGAATATCATACATGGTATCGCACCTCCATCGCGTGTCTATGGACTGGAATTGCATAAATTATACAACCGCTTGTGTAAAAATGCAAGTCCATTCCCTTAAAATTTCATATTGAAAGAGAAGAAACCGGGATTTTCCGCATGGACTGCCATCAGGCAGGAAAAAATGAACGGCGCGGCGAAATAATGACCCAAAGGGGAACGCGGGCGGCCAGCCCGCCGAAAGGAAGGGACAGTATGAAGGAAACCAACAGCAGAAAGGCCGCCATCGTGGGCTGCGGCTTCGTGGGGTCGGCCTCCGCCTTCGCGCTGATGGAGAGCGGCCTGTTTTCCGAGATGGTGCTCATAGACGCCAACCGGGCCAAGGCGGAGGGGGAGGCGCTGGACATCAGCCACGGCCTGCCCTTTTCCAAGCCCATGCAGATCTACGCCGGGGACTGGGAGGACGTGTCCGGCGCGTCGGTGATCGTGCTGGCCGCGGGGGCCGGGCAGAAGCCGGGAGAGACCCGGCTGGACCTGGTCAAAAAGAACGTGGCCATATTTCAGCAGATCGTGCCCCAGATCGACAAATACAACCACGACGGGATCCTGCTGGTGGTGGCCAACCCGGTGGACATATTGACCTACGCCGCCGCCAGGCTCAGCCGCTTCCCCGAAAACCGGGTATTCGGCTCCGGCACGGTGCTGGACACGGCCAGGCTTAAGTATCTCCTGGGCGAGCACCTGGGGGTGGACAGCCGGTCCGTCCACGCCTTCGTCATCGGCGAGCATGGCGACAGCGAGATCGCCGCCTGGACCAGCGCCAACGTGTCCGGCGTGCCCCTGCACAAATTCTGCGAGATGCGGGGCCATTTCGACCACGAGCAGGCCATGGCCCGCATCGCCGACGGGGTCAAAAACAGCGCCTACGAGATCATCGAGAAAAAGGGCGCCACCTACTACGGCATCGCCATGTCCGTGCGCCGCATATGCGAGGCCATCGTGCGGGACGAAAAGAGCGTACTGCCCGTATCCAGCATCCAGCGGGGCTTTTGCGGCATCAGCGACATCGCCCTGAGCATACCCGCCATCGTGGGCCGGGACGGGGTGGAGGCCGTGGTGGCCATAGACCTAAGCCCCGCCGAACAGGAAGCGCTCAGGGCCTCCGCGGACACGCTGATCCGGGTGAGGGATGAGATCATGCCCCTGGGCGAAACGTGTGAAAGTATGGACAAACCGGGAAACCTGTGATACAATCTATACACGCAGCATGTGCGGCGGCTAAAATCCGCTGCCATCCTTCCCGCCGCGCCGTATCAACTATAAAGGCGCGCAAAAGAAAGGAGGTCTGTGATGGAGAAACGGCTTAGACTGCGCTTCGACCGTCTGAGATTTGAGGACAACGATGCCCTGCGGGCAGTGATCGACTCGATCCACGCCCGCTATCCCGACCGTAGGCTCAGCGACGACGACGTGGACGCGGTGACGGCGGCCAAGGGTCTGCCCGAATCGGCCCTAAAGCGGGAAACGCCATGGACAGACAAGCAGTAAACCAGGCCCGGTGGAACGAAATATATGCCCAGTACAGCGGCAAGGTGATGGGATACATTCTCTCCCATGTGGGCCGCAGGGCGGAAGCCGAGGATCTGTGCGCGGACGTGTTTGAAAAGGTCCTGCGCAAATACGACGGCTTCGACCAGAGTAAGGCCTCCCTGAGCACCTGGATCTACGCCATCACCCGCAACACGGTCATAGACTACTACCGCCGCACCCGCCCCACGGACGAACTGAACGAGGAAATGGCGGGCGAGGGGGAGATCGGAGACGGCCTGATCGAGAATGAGACCCTGACCGAGCTGGCCGGGGCCCTTCGCGCGCTGCCGGAGGACCTGCGGGCCATCGTGGTAATGATGTATTACGACAAAAAGCCCATGACCGAGATCGCCGGGATCATGCGGCTTAGCTACGGCGCGGTGAAGCTGAGGCACCAAAAAGCCCTGGCGATGCTGAAACAATATATGGCGCTGTGACGGAGCGCCCCTCTTCTGTATGGCGGAGTGGGACACGGATTGCTTCGCCGGCCTTTCGGCCGTCTCGCAATGACACCACCCCGTGGAAGTGGGCAGGGA
>CADAGW010000011.1 GCA_902787475.1 uncultured Eubacteriales bacterium | reverse complement strand
GCGAAGCTAAATCGCACTGCGCCGGAAATGGCATAGATTCGCTGGGAAAGGGCGCGACAGGCAGGGGACAGAGACTTTTCTCGCCGCATGGTCATACTCCGCGCCGCCTTTCCTCGTGATTTTCACGGTATAACAAATTATAAGCGCAGGGCCCCGCTTTGTCAAGGGCACATCAGTATGATAAATTGTTAAATTATCATATCTATCCTTCAGGTCAGCTCGGCCCAGGCGGCCTTGAGGCCCTCTATGATGCCCAGATGCTGGGGACAGGCGGCCTCGCAGGCCCCGCACTCCACGCAGCGGTTCGCGCCCTCGTCGTTTTTCAGGATCCGCTGAAGGTCCCAGCTGTGCCTGGGATCGGTGTCGTAGAGGGACACCTGGTTCCAGGCGGAGAACACGCCGGGGATGTTGACGCCGTTGGGGCAGGGCATGCAGTAGCGGCAGCCGGTGCAGCCGATCCTGGTGCGGCTGATATAGGCCCGGCGCACGTCGTCCATCAGCTTCTTTTCCGCGTCGGTCATGATGCCCGCTTCCACGGTGTCAAAAATGGCCAGGTTCTGGTCGATCTGTTCAGCCTCGTTGCAGCCGGAGAGGACGGTGGCCACCTGGGGATGGTCGCACAGCCAGCGGAAGGCCCACTCCACGGGGGTGCGCTTGACGGGGAAGGCGTCGTAGAGCGCCTGCACGTTGGAAGGAGCCTTGGCCAGACGGCCGCCCAGCAGGCCCTCCATGATCACCACAGGGATGCCCAGGCTGCCCGCCAGCTCCAGGCCCCGGGTGCCGGCCTGGTTGTCCACGTCCATGAAGTTATACTGGATCTGCACCATGTCCCAGTCGTAATCACGGAGGATGTACTCGAACTCCTCGTAGGGGCCGTGGAAGGAGAAGCACTTGAAGCGGATCTTCCCCGCCTTCTTCATGTCGTCGAAGAATTCCGGCGCACCGATGGACTTGAAGTACTCCCACTTTTCCCGGTCGATGCCGTGCATGAGGTAAAAGTCGATGTGGTCGGTGCGGAGCTTACGAAGCTCCTCAGAGAGCAGATTTTCCATCTCCTGCCGGTTGTGCACCGCCTCGGCGGGCATCTTGGTGGCGATGGTCACCTTGTCCCGGTAGCCGCCCTCCAGGGCCTTGCCCACCACGATCTCACTGGTCCTGTCCAGATATACGTAGGCGGTGTCCAGATAGGTCACGCCGCCGTCGATGGCGCGGCGGATCAGGCCGATGGCCTTGCTCTCGTCGATGATGCTGTCGCCGGAGGCCGGGCCGTTGAAGCGCATGCAGCCCAGTCCGAAGGCGGAGCCCTGTATGCCCAGCTTGCCGAAGGTGCGGTATTTCATATTGCTTCCCCCCATACTTTTTCCATTTGAATATAGGGTAGTATACCATGGACAGGCCGCCCGGTCAATGGCACGGGGGTAAATTGCGTGAGGCGGCATTTTGATTTGTCTCCTGCCAGGCGACCACAGGGCGCTCGTTTTGCGGTATCCTGTGTCTGTAAGAAAAACCCACGACACATTGTAAGGAGGAAAGAGACATGAAAAAGAATCTGACTGAGGTGGTATTCATACTGGACAGGAGCGGTTCCATGCTGGGGCTGGAGGCGGACACCATCGGGGGCTTTAACTCCATGCTGGCTCAGCAGAAGAAGGGACCCGGGGAAGCCATCATCTCCACGGTGCTCTTTTCCACCCAGAGCAAGGTGCTCCACGACAGGCTGCCCGTGGACTGGGTCATGCCCATGACCATGGCCGACTATGTGCCCCAGGGCTGCACCGCCCTGCTGGACGCCATTGGGGACGCCATACACCACATTGGCAACGTTCACAAATACGCCAGGCGGGAGGACGTGCCGGAGCACACCATGTTCATCATCACCACAGACGGCATGGAGAACGCCAGCCGCCGCTACTCCAGCGACCAGGTGAAGGCCTTGATCCAGAGGCAGAAGGAACAATACGGCTGGGAATTTTTGTTCCTGGGGGCCAATATCGACGCCGTGGAGACCGCGGGCCGGTTCGGCATATCCGCCGACAGGGCGGTGAACCACGTGTCCGACTCCAAAGGGACGAGGCTCAACTACTCCGTGCTCAGCGACACCATCACCGCGTTCCGCAGCGGCAGCCCGCTGGACGGAAGCTGGAAGGACGAGATCGACAAGGATTATAAGAAGAGAAAGTAATGACCGCATACAAAAGACGTGGGATGTTTTCTCCCGCGTCTTTTATATTTGGGAACGGATTGCTTCGTTGGCCCTGCGGGCCGCCTCGCAATGACAGGAACGGGGGCTGGGGGAAAAATCAATAATAGTTCCCCGCCGAAGGCGGAAGATGGGATTCTTAAGGGCCTAAGGCCCTTAAGCGCAGGGTTTGGGGCCGCGCAGGCCCCAACGCCTCCCCTCGCCTCCCCTATCCTATGATCTCCGATACATCTAACTCTCCTGCTCCCCGGCCTACCATGGCGCAGGCGGCGCGGCCGGTGAGGCAGTCCCGGATGACCTTTTGGACATCCTCGTACTTCACCCGGTCGATCTTGGCGATGACGTCGTTTTCAGACTGGATATCTCCGAATATGAGCTTGCGCCGGCCCAGGGCGTTCATGCGGGCGGAGCTGCCCTCCATGCCCAACACGTAGCTGCCCTTCAGCTGGCCCCGGGTGGACTCGAACTCCTGGCGGGTGACGCCGTCCCGGATGAGATTTTCCGTCTCCTCCCGGATGAGGCGAAGCACCTCCGCGCCGTTTTCCGGACTGGTGCCGGCGTACACGGCCAGGGAGCCCGCGCCGCTGTAGAAGGAGGGGAAGGAATAGACGGAATAGGCCATGCCCTTTTCCTCCCGGATGCGCTGGAAGAGCCGGGAGGACATGGCCCCGCCCAGGATGCTGGAGAATATGCTCATGGGATAGACCATCTCCGTGCCCTGGGCCACGCCGGGATAGGCCAGGCAGATGTGGAGCTGCTCGATGTCCTTCTCCCGCCGCACCACGTGGGGCTGGGCAGGCTCCAGATGAAACTGGGGCTTTTTGCCGCCGCCGGGCATCCAGGCGCCGAAATGGGCCTGGGCCAGGTCCCGGATCTTTTGGGGATCGTAGCCGCCGGAGAGGGCCAGTACGCTGTTTTCAGGCCGGTACATCCGCTCCTTGTAGTCGGAGATGAAGGCCCGGGTAAAGCCCTTTACGTTTTCCGCCGGGCCCAGTATGTTGCGGGACAGGGGCTGGTCGCCAAACTGGGCCTCCATGGCCAGTTCGTGCACCAGATCCTCCGGCTCGTCCTCCACCATGGCGATCTCCTCCAGCACCACGCCCTTCTCCTTCTCCATTTCGGCAGGATCCAGGGCAGAGCCCAGGGCCAGGTCGGAGAGCATATCCACCGCCAGGGGGGCGTCCTCATCCACCACCTTGGCGTAGAAGCAGGTGCAGTCCTTGGCGGTAAAGGCGTTGAGCTGGCCGCCCACCGCGTCCATCTCCTCGGCGATCTGCCGGGCCGTGCGCCGGGCAGTGCCCTTAAAGAGCATGTGCTCCAAAAAATGGGACACGCCGTTTTCCGGCCGGGTCTCGTATTGGGAGCCGGACATGACCCACAGACCCACAGACAGGGAGCGGCAGCCCTCCATCCTCTCGCCCACCACGGTGAGCCCGTTGGGCAGCCTAAATTCGTCGAATGCCATTGAATCCCTCCCGCTTCATGGAACAATCGGGGCACGGAATCATGATTTCCGCGCCCCGACACTTTGATTCGGTTTTCCGTGATATCAGTGCTTGTTGAAGGGACGGCGTCCGGCGGGCTTGCGCACGGGCATGGCCTCGTTGTCGTAGACGATGTCGTTGCGCACCAGGTTGATGCGGCCCTGGGAGTCGATCTCCGCCACGCGGCACTCCAGGGTGTCGCCGATGTTGACCACGTCCTCCACCTTTTCCACTCTGGCGTTGTCCAGCTTGGAGATGTGGATCATGCCGTCCTTGCCGGGAGCGTACTCCACGAAGGCGCCGAAGGGCATGATGCGGGCCACCTTGCCGGTGAACACGTCACCCACCTTCAGCTCGCGCACGATGCCTTCGATGATGGACTTGGCCCTCTGGGCGGCCTCGGCGTCGTCGGTGGCGATATACACGCTGCCGTCGTCCTCGATGTCGATCTTCACGCCCGTCTCCTCGATGATCTTGTTGATCATCTTGCCGCGGGGACCCACCACCTCGCCGATCTTCTCGGGGTTGATGTAGAACTGGATGATCTTGGGCGCGAACTTGGAGAGCTCGGGTCTGGGCGCGGGCAGGCACTCCAGCATCTTGTCCAGTATGAACATGCGGCCGTCATGGGCCTGGGAGAGGGCCTGGCGCAGTATGGGCTCGTCGATGCCCTTGATCTTGATGTCCATCTGAATGGCGGTGATGCCCAGGGCGGTACCGGCCACCTTGAAGTCCATGTCGCCCAGGAAGTCCTCAAGGCCCTGGATGTCGGTGAGCACGGCCACCTTGCCGGTCTTTTCCACGTCCTTGATCAGGCCCATGGCCACGCCGGCCACTGGGCGCTTGATGGGCACGCCGGCGTCCATCAGAGCCAGGGTGGAACCGCACACGCTGGCCTGGGAGGTGGAGCCGTTGGAGGACATGACCTCGCTGACCAGGCGCAGGCAGTAGGGGAACTCCTCCACGGAGGGGATCATGGGCTCCAGGGCCCGCTCGGCCAGAGCGCCGTGACCGATCTCCCGGCGGCCGGGGCTGCGCAGGGGCTTGGCCTCGCCGGTGGAGTAGCCGGGGAAATTATAATGATGCATATACCGCTTGGTGGTCTCTACGCCGATGCCGTCCAGCAGCTGCACCTCGCTCATGGGAGCCAGGGTCGCGGAGGTCATGACCTGGGTCTGGCCGCGGGTGAACACGCCGCTGCCGTGAGCCCGGGGCAGAACGCCGGTCTCGCACCAGATGGGGCGGATCTCGGTGAGCTGACGGCCGTCGGGACGCACGCCGGTGTCGATGATCTGGCGGCGCATGACTTCCTTCTGGATGCCGTAGAGGGCGTCGGCCACTTCCTGCTCGCGGCCCTCGAAGGTCTCCTTGAAGTGCTCGGCCACCTCCGCCTTGACCTCGGCCTCCCGCTCGTTGCGCTCGGCCCGGTCATAGGTGGCGAACATCCATTCCACCTTTTCAAAGGCGAATTCCCGCACGGCGGCCTTCACGTCGTCGCCGGGCAGCTGCAGCGGGAACTCCCGCTTTTCCTTGCCGATCTCTGCAACGATGGCTTCCTGGAACTCCACCAGCCGCTTGACCTGCTCGTGGGCGAAGAGGATGCCGGCGAGCATGATCTCCTCGGACACCTCTTTGGCGCCCGCTTCCACCATCAGCACGGCCTCTTTGGTGCCGGCCACGGTCAGATCCATCTGGCTGTTGGCCCGCTGCTCCACGGTGGGGTTGATGACGTATTCGCCGTCCACATAGCCCACGTTCACGGCGCCGGTGGGGCCGGCAAAGGGGATATCGGACACGCACAGAGCGGCGGAGGAGCCGATCATGGCGGGAATGGAGGGGATATTGTCCTGCTCCACGGACATGACGGTGGCGGTCACGGCCACGTCATGGCGCATGCCCTTGGGGAACAGGGGGCGAAGGGGCCGGTCGATGAGGCGGGAGGTCAGTATGGCCTTTTCGCCCGGACGGCCTTCCCGGCGGTTCCAGGAACCGGGGATGTGGCCCACAGAGTACAGCTTCTCCTCAAAGTCCACGCTCAGGGGGAAGAAGTCGATGCCGGGACGGGGCGTCTCGGCCACAGTGGCGGTCACCAGCACGCAGGTGTCGCCGTAGCGCACGAAGGTAGAGCCGTTGGCCTGGCCGGCATACTTGCCGAATTCCAGGGTGAGCGTCCTGCCGCCCAGCTCTATGGAGTATTCCTTGTACATGTTGTCCCTCCTTCGGACATTTCTATATCTATATCCTTTTATTGATACCAAAATAAACCGCCGCGTGGGACCTTCCCCATGCGGCGGCACGCGGATTCTTCTTCCCTGGATCGCCGCAGGCGAGCGATTACTTACGCAGGCCCAGCTTGGCGATCAAGCTGCGGTAGCCTTCGATGTCGGTGGACTTGAGATAGTCCAGCAGGCCGCGCCTCTGGCCGACCATCAGCAAAAGACCCCGGCGGGAGTGATGGTCGTTCTTGTGGTACTGAAGATGCTCGTTCAGGTGATTGATGCGGGCGGTGAGCAGCGCGATCTGCACTTCGGGGGAACCGGTGTCGCCCTCGTGACGGCCGTACTCGTTGATGATGCCCTGCTTGTCGATGGTCATGGTGATATTCCTCCTGTTTCGTATTCCCGGCGTCGAAGTGGACCGTTGGAGAGGCGGAAAACTGCGGTGCCGGATGATATTGGCGGCCAGAAACGGCCACAGCGTTTATTATACCATGCCCCTGCCGGTTTGTAAATCGCTTTCAGGATTAATTTTCCGTGCATTTCCGGCTTTTCTTCCGCCGTGGGCTGTGCTATAATGGGGCCATACCAAGGAAAGGCGGCGAGGGTATGGCCTTTGAGATCTTCCCCTGGGGCCCCCTGAGGCGGTATACCGGAGAGCGGGACACATATGAGGCTCTCATGGACATGAAGGAATGCGGGTTTACCGGATCCTGCTTTTTGGAGCCGGAGGACGGGGACGCCTGCCGGGCGGCGGGGCTCGCGCCCACCTACTTTTTGTTCGACGAGACCGGGGCCATATCCCCCGAGGGCCTTGACCCCTTCTATCTGTCCCGGCGGGGAAGGGCAAACGTCACTCTCCTTGCCAAGGACAAATCCGCCACGCCCCAGACCATAGACGCCGTGATGCGAGCCGCCCTGGCCCGGATCCCGAAGGGGCCCGCCAAGGTGTATATCGCCGACGAGCCCGGGGCCACCTGGCTTCCACGGGTGCGGCAGATGGCGGACTGCGTGGCCAGGTACAGGAGCGACCTTACGCCCTATATCAACCTTTTCCCCAATTACGCCGTGTGCGGAGACCCGGACATCAGCCAGCTGGAGACCGAAACCTTCGAGGAGTACCTGGCCGCCTTCTGCCGGGCGGTACCGGACATGCCCGTGTCCATAGACAACTACATGGTGTTCGTGTCCAAGGAGTTTTCTGAGCACAGCGGCGAGGCCCGGTTCTATCAGAACTACGTGCAGGTGAGAGAGGCCTGCGACCGGTTCCATCGGGATTTCCACCATGTGATCTGCTCAAACCAGCTTCGCGCCTTCCAGCCGATACCGACCTTTAGTAACCTCCTTTTGCAGGCCACCACGTCCCTGGCCGCCGGGGCCCGGTCGGTGAGCTGGTTCACCTACTTTGGCCGGGGCGGGTACCTGATGGCTCCGGTGGACGACAACACGGACAGGGACGTGCGCACCGGCACGTGGTACCTCCTCAGGGAGGTGAACCGCCGCCTGTTCTCCTGGGGCAGCGCCCTCTTCCCCATGGACTACGAGGGGCTGTACTTCACCCATCCGGACGCCGTTCCAAGGGCCCACGCCCTGTCGGAGTGCGCTGACATCACCCATTTTTCCGCCGACGGCCCCTGCGTGTGCGGCGTGTACCGGGACGGCGGAGAACCGGTGGTGTTCGTCGTCAACTGCAGTCTGCAAAAGTCCATCCGGGCAGACATAGCCATAAGGGGACAGAAGCCGATGGTATGGAGCGTGGAGGAAGGGAAATGGAGAGAGCCCATCCTCACGACGACGCAGGGAAGCAGGAGCCCCATGTGGATCGGGGCAGGAGACGCTGTGCTGATGAGGGGAAGACGGGACGGGAAATGAATATTGAATGATGAATAACGGAGAGGAACGGGGCCGGCAAGTCAGCCGAAACCCCGTTCCTCTCCTTTTTCATTCTTCAATATCCATCATTCGTTAAATCGTTCTCTCCCCCGCTTCCTCCAGCACCACCGGCCCGTACAGTCCTCCCACAAAGTGCTCCCTTTCAAATTCCACCAGCCTCGTCTGGTAGAATCCCACCTCGTCCGGGGGGAACAGGGCGTGTATGTCGGCGGCGGCGAACTGATTGGCCAGGGTGTTGGCCACCTCGATCTGAAGGTCGAATTCCCGCTTGCCCTCTGTCAGCTGCCGGGGGATGACCACCCGCTTGGGGGTCTTCCAGACCACGCCCGCCAGCTGGCCGTCCACGTACACCCGGGCGGAGCATTCCACCCTGCCCAGGTCCAGGGTCATTTCCCCCTCCCCCGCGCCGGTTCCGAGGGTCACGTGGGCGGTATATACGGCCTCGCCGGAGAATTCCGGGCCGAAATATTTGTCCCAGGGGCCAAGCTCGCAGGCGAAGGGCTCCTGATCCACGAATTCTTCCCGCAGGCCCCGGCCATCCACCGTGGCCTTGCGGGATATGCGCAGGGTGAAGCCGTCAACGACCTGCCGCCTGCCGGGCTGACCTTCCGCTTCCTCCCGGCACGGCGCGTCTCCGCCCGCCAGATAGAATTCCGCGTCGCCCGGGGCCAGGGCGATGGGCGCACCGTTTTCCGCCCGGCGGCAGAGGGCCCTGTCCGCGTCCAGCCGCCACAGATCCCTTTGGCCGAAGTCGGGAGAGACGGTCACGTCCTCCCCGGACTCGTTGAACAGCATCCACAGCGCCCGCCCGCCCGGCAGGACGCGGCGGCGCACCCGTATGGCATCGCAATGGCACGGCAGGGCGGAGACCTCGCCTGCGTCCACGTCCCTGAGCTTTTCCGCCACATCTGCGGGCATATATCGGCAGGGAGCCGCGATCACGTGCCGGTAGCGGGCCAGGCCCAGGCACAGATGCCCGTTTTCGATCCTGGCCTTGCGGATGCCCTCGTCGTCGATCACGTCGAAATCCACCTGGGCCCGCTCCATGCGCTGGCCCGCCGCCTCGAAGGCCGCTATGGCCTCCCTGCGGGCGCTGCCGCCTGCCCAAATATCCCGGGCGGGGAAATACAGCGCCGTGTCCTCGCCGGGCATGCCCAGCTGCATGAGATAACTGGTCCGCTGTATGTACCGGTTCATCTCCCCCAGGTGCTCATAGCCCGGCATTTCCGGGGAGAAGTTGGGCCGGGCGATGGTGGGCACCGCCCCGTCGCGGCCAAAGGAGGCGCTCATGAGGTTAAACAGGTTGATGCCCCGAACCAGCTGGAAGCGGATCACGTAGGCCGTCTCGTCCCCCTCCACCTGGGCCCCGTACACCGCCAGGCTCTCGCTGAGGGCATATTTTCCGCCGCCCTGGGAGGCCGCCGAGGAGGCGAACCGGGGGAAGAAGCCGTTGCCCTCCCCGCAGGGGGGCTGTCCGTCCCTGGGCAGGGTGATCTGCCGCCAGATCACGTCCACGCCGGGCACGTCCATCTCCCGCAGTATGGGCAGCACCGACCCATAGCTGTGGTAGAGGCACCCGTCGGTCAGGTGATCCACGTCCAGATGTCCCCCGGAGAGGGTGTTGTGTGCCCGGCACCAGGCCCGGATGGGCGTGAAATAGTTTTGAAGGAACAGCTCTCCCGTCAGAAGGCGGTAGTCCATGCGGGCCTTCGTGCCCGCCTCGTCCGCCTCCGCGTCCAGGTCGTACAGCGCGGGCAGGAAGGGCCGTATGTCGTAGCCGAACCGGTCCGCAAATGTCTTTTCAAACCCCCGGGGCCAGGGGAAGCGGCCCGCGGAGGGCTCGTCGGTGAACATCAGCTGGCACCGGCCGCTTGCGGGGACATAGCGCCCGGTTTCATCCTTTTGGCCCAGCAGGTCGGCAAAGTATTGTCCGTATTTTTCGTGGGTACTGCGGATAAAGGCGGGAGCCAGCTCCTCGTCCAGGGGGTCGATGACCAGGCCCGGCTGCCACTCCACGTAGTATTCCCCGATGACGGTGTCTTTTTCCGCCGTATCGCCGGGGGCCACCATGCGGCCGTTCTCAAAGGCCGAAAGGGCCCGTTCGCCGGGGCGGTAGATATCGCCCTTGTGAAGCGTGATCTCCCGCCTGGCCAGGGATTTTCTGCACAGGGCCGGGTTTTCCCTGCGCACCAGGCCGCAGGCGCTGCCCGAGGGCCAGCCGCCCTCGTCGTAGAGCCACAGGGTCATGCCCCGGGACAGGGCGTTTTCCGCCATGAAGTGAAGCCGGTCAAAAAACGCCTCGGAAAGGTATTCAGGCTCCAGGTGCACACGCCTGGTGTAGTCCCTGAAATCCCCCGGCTCGGGGATCACGTAGAGGGCCCGTATGCCCGCCTTTTCCATCCGGTCCAGCTGGCGAAGGATCTCCTCCTCACTGGTGGGCGCATTCCACATCCAGGAGTAGACGCATTCCGTAAGGGCGTCGCCCTGTTCAAATCTCTCCCGGGAAAAATCCTCGTCCGCTCGCAGGCGGCTGGTCATATCTTCCATATGTATTCCCTCCGGCATATCTGTATCATAAGTATACCCCCTTGCTGTGCCCCCTTCAAAGCATTTCATCATGAAATGCCTGAAAAGAAACCATGTCAGGGGCCCACCTCACGCCGGAGGATCCAATAGCCGTCCTCCCAGGCGTAGTCCTCAAGCCCCGCCGGGGGCTCCGCCGTCCGGGGGCCCGGCACCGCGTAGGCCGCCTCCGCTATCCGCCCATCCCGGCACATAAGGCCCGTGAGCACATAGCCAAAGCCGCTGCCCCGGGGCATCTCCGAGCGGACGAACACGAAGCCGTCGACGGGCCCTTTTTCCGGGGGCCGGGCCATGAACAGGCCCCTGAGGGGCTCCACCGCCTCCGGCCAGGGGCCGTCCGAGACGCCCAATGCGTCGTAGGCCGACTGCGACTCTTCGCCGTCCCCGTCCTCATAGTCCTCCGCCGGGGCGTCCATGGCCTCGTCCCATGGGTCCTCCTCCTGGGCCGGAGCGTCCATATCGTCAAAGGCGGCATCCGGGGCGGGGGTGGGCGTTTCCTTGGGTGCGTCCTCCGTGGCCGGAGCATCCATGGGGTCGTCCTCCGGGGCAGGCCCGTCCGCGGCATCGTTCTCCCGAGCCGGGGCGTCCATGGCGTCCGGGGCTGGCTCGTCCATGCCCTCGTCCTCCTGGACTTGGGCGTCCATGGCGCTGTCCTCCGACCTCTCCTTCGCTTTGCCTTCGTCCTCCGGCAGTACGTCCGGCACGTGGAAGCCCGCTTTGTCCTCCGTGACTTGCCCCGCCGGGGTGTCTGCGCCGTCCGGGTTCGACCATTCCGGATAGGCGGGTCTTTGAAGGATCGGAGCCGACTCCGGTTCCTCGGGGGTGTTGATCTCCCGGGGCCACACCACCGCGTTTTCCTCGCCCTGTGCCGCCCCTCCGTCCGGCTCCTCCGTTTTCACGTCTTCCTTCCCTTTTTCATTCTTCGTTTTCCCGTCTACCAGCTGTCCCACCGCGTCCCGGGCCCCTGCCCAGTCCATTTCCCGGGAGCCGTTGGGGAAGCCCGCCATGATCAGCTCCCAGGTCTGCCCGTTCCACCGGGCCACCGCCGCCAGATCGTATTCCTCCAGCGCCATGCCGCCCATGTCCCGGGGATCGAACTCGCACCGTATGGCAGCCTGTCCCCGCCCGGCGCCTGTCAGCTCCCCCAGGGGATGGGCCCGGAAGCGGCCCCGCCGCCTGCCGATCAGAAGGGCCAGAAGCCTTTCCTCCGGCCCCGGGCCGAACACCGTAAACTGCATGCTCCCCATCAGCGTCCGCCTCTCCAGCCGCACGTGGCCCCGCCAGCTCCCCTCCAGGGCCCGAAGCAGTATCAGGGCCCGCCGGTAATCGTTTTTCAGCATAGAAAAACCTCCCCTCCGCCACAGAATATATGACGAAGGGGAGGCCTGAATGATGGTAAATCGGCTATCTTCCGTAGGTCCTCAAAAGGTTCACCGTGAAGGTGTATTTTCCGCTGTCCACCTCCGATGGGGTGTCGAAATACAGGCGGAACAGGGTATCGCCCCAAATCTCCTTCAGGGCCTCGTCCCGCACCGGTATCTTTTCCACCCCGGCGGTCAGGTCCGGATCCCACCTCATGCGCACGCTTCCAAGCTGCACGTGCTTGGAGGTGACGATGGGCTCAAAAGGCGTGATGAAGCAGAACCGGACGCTCTGGCGGCGGGTCAGGTCGAAGGCGTCGATGAGCTGTACGCTGTTTTCATCCCGTATGAGTATGGCCGTCCTCTGCCATCCATACACCGCCGCCCCGGGGGGATAGGCGGTGGACAGATCCAGGGTCAGAAGGCCGTAGTCCTCGTTCAGGCGGCAGGCCGCGTCCTGGGAGCGGTACTGCCGGCCGAACTGCTGGGTATAGCCCCCCACCACCGGCAGGGAGTGAAGGTCCGTGTCCGCGAAGGTGCCCATGTCGCAGAGCACCGGCTCGCCGTTGGCGAACAGGAGCACGTTGCCCACGTCCAGGTGGGTGTTCTTTTCGCCGTTGTTTCCGCCGTAGGCCGCCAGCAAAAACCCGGTGTCCGAATTTTGCCTGGAGCGGGCCACGAAGGCCTGGGCGTCGGGGAGATAGCACTGAAGGAGCCGGGGCGGCCTGGCCTGGTCGGCCAGTATGTCCGGGGAGCGGGTGATCCGGTAGCTCTCGTGCCACAGATCGGAATCCTCGCCCCGGGCCCCGTAGAGCCGCACCAGGTGGACCCCCAGATCCCGCACCATGTCGTCGTCGGCAAAGTCGCCCAGCCGGTATATTCTCACTCCGTCCAGCCGGGGGCGGGGGCTCCGCTCGCCGGGATTGAGGAAAAAGCCGCCGGTCAAAAACCGCTTGACGCCTATGCGGAACAGGCGGCTGGGCGCGTCCAGCCGGGCCAGGTCGATCTCCCCCTCCGTGGCGGTGCGCACCAGCTCCATGCAGTCCCCCATCCGCTCGGCGTAGGTGAGCCACTCCTCAAGGCCCCCGTCTATGCTCCCGTCCTCCCGGAGGGCGGAGAGGGCGTCCTCCAGCATCCGCCAGGCCTTGCGCATGCAGGCCCATCTCCGCTTGTCGTCGGTGACGAAGGTGAGGAAGGCCGCCATGCAGCCCGCCAGGCAGGCCGTGGGGTCCCGAAGGGCGTCGTCCCGCTCCAGGAAGGGCCGGAGGATCCGGTCCTCCAGGCACCGGTAGACCATGTCGATGAGCCGCTGGGAGAAGGCCGCAAGGGGATTGCCCACGATCTGGCACATCACGGACAGATCCATGGCCGTCTCCGCGGAGAAGGCGTCCACCCGGGGCCGGTCCACGTCGGGCAGGGGGTCGCTGTCCTGCCGGGCCGTGTCCGGGGAGATCCAGCCGGCCTCCTCGCACACCGCCCACACCGTCTCCGCCAGGGGGCGTATGTAGCGGGCGCCTCCCTCGTAGGCCGCCGCCAGGGTCAGTATGCGGAGCCGCCTGCGCCGCTCCAGCCGGTTTTGAAGCCATACGTCGGGATGCTCCAGAAAGTCGCCCAGCCTCAGGGGCGGCACCTCCCGGCTCAGATAGTCCTCCGCCGAGCCCATGATGGCCACGCCGGTCTCCCCCAGCCGGGCCCACACTTCCCGGTCGCTGACCGAGGGGGCGATGCGGAAGGAATGGGCGGAGCCCAGGGACAGCACCAGCTGATTCTGCAGATTGGACAATATGCCCTTGTTCTCGTGACTCGTCATAGATGTACCCATTGTCCTTCCTCCGCGGAGCGGCTGAGCGCGTCCATCACGCGCTGGGTGTCAAGGCCCTCCCGCCAGCCAGGCGACGGCTCCCCGCCGTGGGCCACGCAGTCCAGGAAACGATAGTAGCAGTGTATGTGTCCCCGCTCCCAGCCGATGGCGCTGCGGGGCGGCAGGAACACCCCGCCGGGGGCGTCGTAGCGGCTCATGCACTCGATCCGCGTCCAGCCCCGGGTGCCGCCCAGGGGCGACTCGGGCCGGGAGGGATCGTAGTATTCAAGGATGCCCGGATCGCTGAGGCTCCATTTTACGCCGCCCCTGGCGCCCCGGATCTCTATGCTCAGCTCGTCCCCCGCTCCCATGGATATCTTGCTGGCCTCGAGCGTGCCCAGCGCCCCGCCGGGCAGGCGGACGATGGCCAGGGAGTGATCCTCCGCCATATCGTTTGCCACCCCGCCGCCGGAGAGGGGCCTTTGATCGTACAGCGTCCGGTTGGCGCACATCACCGCCTCCGGCATGCCCATCAGCCATATGCCCAGATCCACCGCGTGGCTGCCCAGGTCCAGTATCACCCCGCCGCCCCGGCGCATCTTCCAGCCGGCGGCCTTGCGGGGGTCTATGGAGCCGGAGTGAAGGAAGCGGAGGGAGAAGGAGAGGATGTCGCCGATCTCCCCGTTTTCCACCATGCTCCGCATGCGGAGGGCGGCGGGGAGGAAGCGGTGGTTGTGGGCCAGCTGGAACACCCGGCCGGACTCTTTTGCCGCCTGGGCGATGGCCTGGGCTCCCTCAAGGGTGTCGGCCATGGGCTTGTCCAGGTATACGTGCTTTCCCGCCTTCAAGGCCGCCACGGCCATTTCCGGGTGCAGGTCGTTGGGGGTGCACACGCTGACGGCCTCCACGTCCGGGTCCCGGATCAGCTCCCGCCAGTCGTCGTACGCCCGCTCGAAGCCCATCTCGTCCCGGGCGGCGCGGGCCTTTTCAGGGTGACCGGAGGCCACCGCCGCCAGGGTTGGCGCAAAATCGATGCCCGGGTAATACAGGGGTATGGTTTTAAGCGCCAGCGTATGAGTCCTGCCCATGAAGCCCCATCCGATCACGCCCACGCCGATTCGTCTCAATTCGATCTCCTCCGCATAAAAAATTGAATATTCCTTTCGTTTCGTCTATTATACCACGAATCCTGCCGAATGAAAACCACCGATTTTTCGTTCATAATTGGGAAATTTTTTATTTAATATATTGCAAAAGTCTGAACTTTTGTGTATAATGTTGCCAGATTAAAAGGAAATTCACGCTTCGAGGTGCTCTATGCGTTTGTCCCGTACCCTTCGCGCCCTGCTGGCGGCGCTTATCCTCCTTTTGGCGGGAGCCGTTCAGGCCCTGGCCCTGTCTCTGCCTGCCTCTTTTTCGCTGAGCGACGGCCAGACCGTGGCCCTGCCCGGCGAATACGGCGAGGAGACCCTGTTTGCCAGCTCCAATCCCAAGGTGGTCACCGTGGACGAGGAGGGCCGGGTCACCGGCGTGCGCCCCGGCACCGCCTATATCACCGCCCGGGAGGCGGATACCTCCGCCACCACCCAGGTGACGGTGGAAAAGACCACCATCACCCTGTCTACCCCCTCCCAGATCGTATACGTGGGCCAGGCGGTGCAGCTGGCCGCCGCCTACTCCCCCGCGGACAGCGGGCTCAGCGTTTCCTGGAAGAGCAGCAATCCCTCCGTGATCCGGGTCAACGAGAGCGGCATGGCCCAGGGGCTTCGGCCCGGCTCCTCCGTGGTGTCGGCCACCCTGTCCAACGGCTCCTCCGCCAAGGTCACCCTGACGGTGAAGCGGGCGGGCCTGCGGCTGGACAAAAAGAGCGCCACCCTCTATGAAGGCAAGACCGTGACCCTCACAGCCGAGATCACCCCTGACGACGTGGGCGAGGTCGTCACCTTCACCTCCTCCAACAAAAAGGTGGCCACCGTGGACCAGAGCGGCACCATCACCGCCGTGGGCAGCGGCTACGCCACCATATCCGCCACCCTGAAGGGCGGCGCCCGGGCTACCTGCTCCGTCACCGTGAAAAAGACAGCCGTGGCGCTGGACCGGCGGACGCTGGTGCTCTACGAGGGCAAAAGCGAGCCCCTGACCGCCGTGATCACCCCCGCCGACGGCAAGTATACCGCCGCCACCTTTACCTCCTCCAATAAAAAGGTGGTCACGGTGGATGAAAACGGGCTGGTCACCGCCGTGGGCAGCGGCTACGCCACCGTATCCGCCACCCTGAAAAACGGCGCCAAGGCCACCTGCTCGGTCACCGTGCGCAAGAACACCGTGAAGCTGGACAAGAGCAAGGTCACCGTGGTGGAGGGCAAGAGCGAGCCCCTGACCGCCACCATCACCCCCGCCGGGGGCAAATACACCTCCGCGTCCTTTACCTCCTCCAACAAAAAGGTGGCCACGGTGGATGAAAACGGCCTGGTGACGGGCCTGAGATCCGGCTACGCCACCATCACCGCCAAGCTGCCCAACGGCTCCGCCTCCACCTGCATCGTGACGGTCAAAAAAGCCCAGGTGAAGCTGGATCAGACCAAGCTCTCCGTGTACGAGGGCAAGAGCGCTGCCCTCACCGCCACCATCATCCCCGCCGACGGGCTGTATACCACCGTGA
>CADAGW010000010.1 GCA_902787475.1 uncultured Eubacteriales bacterium | reverse complement strand
ACCAGTATGTCTATACTCTGATGGGCACGGTGCCCCGGCCCGCGGACGAGGAGATGGCCTATATCCAGCCGGAGAAATGGGTGGAGGCGTGCCTGAATCTTCTGGCGGATCAGCCGGAGTGCACGGCCAACCGCTTCGCGCCAGAGTGCGTGGAGTACCCCATCTACGGCGTCCACTTCATTGACAGGATCCTGGGCGCGCACGTGTACTTCAAGGCGGGCCAGTGGAACGCCGACTACCTGAAAACGCCGGTGGGCGAACTGGAGATGCCGGATCTGGACAAGGACGAGACCTGGTCCTTGGCCCGGCGGGCCACCCAGGCCTTCCTGGATGCGGACGTGAAGCTGCCCCTGTTCGGCCTGCCCACCCTCTCCAGCGCCCTCAATATCCTGCTCAACCTCTACGGCCAGGACGCCCTGTTTGCCATGTGCGAGGACGAGGAGGCCGCCATACACGACCTGGACGTGATCAATACGGTCATCCGCCAGCTGCACCGCTGGTATCGGGAGCACCTGCCCCAGCGGCAGCTGCAGCCGGTGATCTCCTGGTGCCGCACCCAGCCTCCGGGCTACGGCCAGCTGTGCGGCTGCACCACCCAGCTGTTGAGCGGCCCCATGTATAAGCACTTCATAGCGCCCCTGGACGACGCGCTTCTGGGCGATTATCCCCACGGCGGCATGATCCACCTGTGCGGCTCCCACACCCAGCACCTGCCCGTGTTCCGGGAGATGAAGCACCTTCGCGCCCTGCAGGTCAACGACCGCGCCGCCGCGGACCTGGAGCAGTATCTCGCGGAACTGCGCGACGACCAGATCATCTACCTGAATCCCTGCAAGGAGATGAACACGGAGGAGGCCCTCCGCATCTCCCACGGCAGGCGCATCGTCATCTGCGACGCCGTAAATGCCCCCGCGCAGCCCTGACCTCCCCTTCCGTTCTCCCCGCCGCGCCGGTTTGTGCCAAACAGCACACAACCGCCGCGGCGTTTTTCTGCCCTTCTGTCTGTAAGGCATATCCGCTCGGCATGAAGTCACTGGATCCATATGCTTCATAAATAAATGAGGTGGAATATACACACATCCGCCCCTTCTCCATCATCCAAATGACCTGGGCTTTTTCCGCATGGCGGAAGCCATAAAGCCAGTGCTTATGAAAGCGCTAAAACAGTAAAGAAACCCTGCTATTGCGTCCTTCCAAGCAGAGTAAAATATGGAGGTAAATATGAGTAAAACCATGAAGATCGGCATTGCGGGCGGACGGGGATTGTCCACCATGATGGGCTTCAACGCCATCGAGGGCGTGGAGGTGGCCACCCTGTGCGACTTGGACGAGGAACTGCTGAAGAGCAAGAGCGAGCAGTATCACATACCCCATACATATCGCATATTCGACGATATGCTGGAGAGCGATATAGACGCGGTGGTCATCGCCACCCCCATGCAGTGCCACGTGCCCCAGGCCATCGCGGCGCTGGAGGCGGGAAAGCATATCCTCAGCGAGGTCACTGCGGGCGTCACCATGGACGAACTGTGGTGGCTGAAGGAAACCGTGGAGAAGAGCGGCAGGACCTATATGTACGCCGAAAACTACGCCTATATGCCCTTCTGCCAGCAGGTGCGGGAGATGGTGCGCAAGGGTCTCTTCGGCGAGGTGTATTACGGCGAGTGCGAATACCTGCACAACGTGCGAAGCCTCATGGTGTATCCAAACGGCAAGACCTCCTGGCGCAGCTACTGGCAGCTGGGCAAGCGGGGCAATTTCTATCCCACCCACTCCCTGGGGCCCATGATGCAGTGGTTCGAGGGGGAGCGGATACAGTCCATCAGCGACCATGTGCCAGACGGAAAGCGGCAAGCTCATAAAGCTGAGGGTGGACTGCACCTCTCCCCGGCCCCACAACATGACCGGATACCAGCTGCAGGGCACCAAGGGATGCTTTGAAAGCGCCCGGGGCGGCGGGCAGCACCTCATCTGGCTGGACAGCATGGGGGAGGACGTGGATCATGCCCATTGGCGGGACCTGGCGGAATGCTCCGAATACCTGCCTGAGCGCTATCGCATTGCCACCGACGAACAAAACAAGGCGGGCCACGGGGGCGGGGATTTCTTCCTGGTGCAGGACTTCGTGGACGCCATACGGGAAAACAAAAAGCCCGATATCGACATCTATCAGGCCTGCGAGTGGACGGCGGTGGGCCTGCTGTCCGAGCTGTCGGTGATGAATGGCGGCAAGACCATAGACGTGCCCGACTTCAGAGGCGCCAAGACGTATAAGGATCAGGAGATCAGGCTGTAAACGGGCGGAAAGCCCTCGAGAGATCGGGGCTTTCCTTTTTTGCCCTCGCTTGCTAAGCCCGGCCCGGGCTCTCCGCGGGGCGGCGCGCGGCAGGAAAAGCGGGACGAAGGCTCCTGGGTCCGTTGGCCCTGGCCCGCCCGGGCCGCAGACTTTCCGCAAAATTAGAGGTTTTCAATTTCCCTTCCGTGTGATATAATAATGGAAACGGGTTTGATCCCGCTCACGGCCATAAGGGCGGACGCGCCAGCCGGGCATTGTACAAAAGACTCACCCAATCAAGGAGGAGAGATCATGAAAAAAAGACTTTTCACCATTCTGCTCATTTGCGCGCTGGTGTCGTTGACGGCCTGCGGCGGAAAACCGCAGCAGAAGGAAACCGCCGCCGGATTCAAGCCGACGCTGGACAAAAGCGCCAGCGGCAGCATCACCGTGGTCGGGAGCTATGATAACTTTGAGGCGCTGGAAGCGGAATTCGACCGGTTCAACCAGATATATCCCAATGTGCAGCTGAGCTATGTCAAAATGGACGATTACAACAATGTGCTGGGCATGGCGCTGGCCAGCGACGACAAGCCCAACATTTTCTTTTCCAATTCCTGGATGATCGGCAACGAGCAGTACAGCACGGTATTCTCTCATATGGAGGATCTTTCCTCCGCCGAGCTGGGACTGAACCTGGACTGCATCCGCCCCGGCCTGATCAATCACGATTCGGAGGGCCATGTGCTGATGGTGCCGGTTTTCGCCAGATCCTACGGCATGTTGGTGAACAACGATCTGTTCGATAAGGAAGGTCTCACCATTCCCACCACATGGGAGGAGCTGATGGCCGTTTGCGAAGCGTTCCGGGGCAAGGGATACGCCAGCCCCATGATGGGCTACAGCCTGAAATCGTCCAGCTGCTTCATGAATACGGTTGCGTATCCTTTGTTCGTGGCCGCACTGGCCGATGCCCCGCAGGCGCTGGCTCTGGCCAACGATCTGGATCCCGCCGCGGGAGAATATATGCGGCCGGCGCTTGAAACCGTGGAGCGGCTGATCCAGAACGGCTGTATTGATGTAGAAGCGTGCGACAGGATTGAAGACAACTATACTCAGGTGATCCTGCGCTTTTTTGAGGGCGACGTGCCTATGATGATCTGCACCGGGGATACCGTGTCCGGTACCCAAAAACGGGAAAGTCTGTCCGAAGCGTTCGTCAGCTCGCCCTTCCGGTACTCGTTTATGCCGATCCCTCTGACCAACGAGGGCGGATATTTCATCGACAGTCCTTCCATACAGTTCTCCGTAAATAAGGATTGCGACGACCTGGACATGACCAACGAATTCATGCGGTTCCTGATCACCAGTGAGGAACTCAACAAAATGGCTTCGGTGAAGCGGCTGGTCACGCCCTCCACGGACCTGTCCCTGGATCCGGTGTACGCGCCTTTGGCCCAGGTGGCCCCGGAGCGCATCATCGCCCCGGAAATGCTGGGCGTTCAGGATCCGCTCACGGTGCAGATCCGGATCGCGGCGTTCCAGGTGGGAAAAGGGGATATCACCGTGGAGGAAGCTGTGGCAAAGTACGGAAGCTTTGAGTAAAACGGGGACGCTTCCTTCCCCTCCTGTATCTGGCGGGATGCCTGTTCAGGCGGCAGGCAATATATGCGGGCTCATCGAAAGGATGGGCCCGTTTTTTGTCTGTCGGTCCCGTCGCCATTGTACGGGAACGGATATGGCACTTTTCTCTGCCGGATCCAGGCCGTACGCGGCGGCATACTGTACGTATCCATTTTATGATCTGCCGTATTCCTTCTTCGCCAGCCAGCCCCGGAACAGGCCGCCCTCAAAGAGAGAGATGATGAAGAAGAAAATGTCGGCAAAGAGGATAAAGATAAAGGAGGGGATGAGTATGCGGGTGTATCGTTTGCCGCAGGGTGCACTACGGCGGACGGCGCGGGCCATGCGGCAAAGGTAAAAGAGCACGCCCAGGTTGAAGCAGAGAAGCAGGGCCGCGTTTTCGCCGAAGCTGATCCAGGCGTCCTTGGGGAAGGGATTTCCCGTGCGGGCGAGGCTCAAAAGGATATTGAGGGCCAGAAGGCCTATGTCCACCAGGAAGAGGATGCGGGTCACGTTCAGCATGACGCCGCCGCCGATGCCCACGCCGCCGCCGAAGGGGAGGCCCGCTCTGGCGCAGAAATGGGCGAAGCACTGCATGAGGGGCTCATTTTGCCGGCCCTCTATAAAGCCGTTGTTGGCCACCACGTAGACGACGGGCGAAAGGCCGTTTTGCCTGCAGAACGCTTCCATCCTTTCCAGGAACCGGAGCACGTGGGAGGGGATGCCGTCCACGTAGAGCGGGACGCCGAACACCACGGCCCCGGCATCATGGAGCTGGTTCAAAATCCGTTCGTGATCCGCCGGGGTGCGAAGGGTCTCCTTCACCCCTTCCCCGCCCACGAACAGCCGGGTCAGGGACAGGAAATAGGCGGAGGCGCAAAAGCGCTTTTTGGGGCTGCAGTTGATATATACCGTCTTCACAGCAATCCCTCCAGTTCGGACAGGTCGTGGATAAACGTGACGCTGGAGCGGGCAAAGCCGTCGTTTAAGGCGTTGCGCTGGGCCATATAGCGAAAGGTGGCCTTTTCCTCCTCGGTGACGTCGCCGTATACGATGACCCGCCACAGATCGTGTCTGCCGTAGCGCAGGGTGTGGTGCATCTGCCGTCCCCGGTAGGTGCTAAGGGGCGTGGAGGAGCCGATGGAGCGGTCCAGCACGTTTTTGACAGAGGCGCTGTAGCCGCCGTAGAGGTTCCGGGTGACGATGACCAGCTCGTCCGCCCGGCCCAGTATACGGCAGGCCTCCTTCAGCGCATCCTTCATGAAGCACTGGGCGGGGTGCTTTGTCCAGCAGCCGAAGCACCCCTGGCAGGGGGCGTATTGGCCGTCGGCGTGGATGACCCGGTCGCATTTTTGCTCCATGAGGCCGGTGTATTGGCTGTCCAGATCGTGAAGTATGACTTTCATGGGTTCTCCTCCTGCCCCGCGGCGAGCACCGCGCCCGTCCAGGCCCGCTCCAGGTGCTCCGCGATCAGATTTTCGTCGTATTCCAGATGGTTGTTGGCGATGATGGCGGCGTATCCGTGGGCGAACAGGGCCACGGTGACGAACAGATCCCGGGTCTGCTTTTCGCTCAGTCCAGAGCCCTCCCGCATGGCGGCGAGGACAGGAGTCAGCTCCTCGGAATCCACCATTTCCAGGAGACTGTTTTCCTGGGCATAGCCGGACTGAAAGAGGAAGCGGAACAGCTGGGGCTCCTCCACGGCGAAGCGGATGTAGTTAAGGCCTATGGCCAGCATTGGGTCCCGGTCTGGGGGCGTATTCATCAGGTACGCCGTGTGCATCTGATCCGCCTGACGGTAGGCTGCCCTTTTGAGATTCTCGACGGTGGAAAAATGATACATCACCGGTTGGGTGGAGCAGTGGAGCTGCCGGGAGACGGCGCGGGCGTTGACGGCCTCTATGCCGTTCTCGCGGATGACCTCGACGGCGGCCTCCACGATCATGTCCGGGGTGATCCTGGCTTTTGGGGGCATGGATGGATCTCCTTTATATAACTTGCGTTATGTTACGCACGTTATAATACACCCTGCGGAGGGTTTTGTCAATACTTTCTTTCTGCTCATTCCAGCACAATCGGTGCGCCGCTTCATTCAGTCGCTCCTGGTATACTCGCGTTGTAATATGCCAGAATCAAAAAGGCCCCGCTGGCATGATACCAGTCGGGGCCAAAGCGCAATCCAACGATTGCCATCTTAAGTCATTGAACAGATTTGCGACACATTGAAAACCCGGATCATGAAATGCTTGGGCGCATCTCACGGATTCTGGAGGATCCTCATTCAGTTTTTGTCCAGCCCCTTTTCTCCCCTGTATTTCTTGGCATCCTTGATGAAGCTCCAGATCATCAGGATCATGATGATGCCAATCGGGAAGGCGCTTATAATGCTGACGCTCTGGATATTGTTCATGCTGCTCTCGGAGAACACCAGGGCGATGGGCAGGACGATCAGCAGCAAGCACCAAAGCAGGACGATTGCCGTGTGAGGCCTCTCGTTCTCATCCAGCTTCTTGTAGCTGTAGCAGGCAGCTGTGTATGCGATGGAGTCGAAGCTGGTGGCATAGAACGCGATCATGCAGATTAGGATCCATACAAGGAACAAGCCGCTGCCCGGCATGGTCTTGACAATGTTCATAATCAACTCGTACAGATCTCCGCTCGCCTCATACTGAGCGATGAAATCCGCTGCCCCAGCGGTCTGAAGGCCAAGGCTGTGGTTGCCAAGGATGACAAAAGAGCTGATCGTGGAGCCAACGCCAAAGACATAGCCGCCCAGGATGGTCTGCTTGATGGTACGGCCGCGGGAAATATTACCGATGAAGAACGGGGCCGCAATGCACCACACCATCCAATACGCCCAGTAATAGATCGTCCAATCCTGGGGGAAGTTGTTTGTGCGGGCCGGGTCCATATATGTGGAGAGACCAATAAAGTTCTGGAACATCTTGCCAAGGCTCTGCACGCCGTTCTCGATGATGAATCTGCCCTGCCCGCCGATGAGAAGGAAAGCGATCTGAAGGCCGAAGAACAGATAGATGCAGAGCTTTGCCAGGAAGCTGATGCCCTTAAAGCCATGAAGCACTGCATAGGTGTACACCGCGCAGGTGATCAGAAGGATAATGATCGTGACGGCTGTGCGGCTGATGGTGACGCCAAACAGGGTCACGATGATCTCAGCCATCAAAGGAGTGGCAACGGAGAAGGTCGTCGCAGTGCCCGCAAGCAGAGCAAACAGGGCGAAAAGGTCGATGATGCGGCCCAGCAAACCGTGGGCGTGCTTCTCTCCAATGACCGGAAGGCAAGCTTCGCTGTATCTCTGCTTGTCCCTCTTCCGGCAGTGAAGCATGAAGCCAAACGCCACAGCAAGCACAAGGTAAAACGCCCAGGGGATAAAGCTCCAGTGGAACAGCGGGAAAACGCCGGCCCATTCGGTAATGCTGCCGCCCATCTCCGCGATGTGGGGGTTCGTTGCATACATTACCCATTCCGCAAAGCTGTAGAACAGGATATCGGCGGCGAGGCCGCAGGTGAACATCATGGAGCCCCAGGTGAAGAAATTGTACTTCGGCTTCTCATTCTGCTCGCCAAGAATGATGTTTCCGTATTTCGACACGGAAAGGAAAATGGATACGATCAGAACGCCAAGACCGATGATGAGGTAGTAGCTGCCAAGCGTATCTCCGAAGAAAAAGCGCACCTGGCTGATAACGCCGTTCGCCTGGTCGGGGAAAATGAAAAGGTATACGGCCAGTGCCATGATCAGGACGAACGGCACCAGCGTGATCATCCAGTCTATCCTGCTTTTGTCTGCTGTTTTATGATCGCTCATCGGACTAATCCTCCTTTTTCTCCTGGCTCTGCAGGTATCGTTGATAGCTGTTGTCAATGGCCGCAAGCTCATCCAATCCGTCGATTTCGATGATGTCCGAACGCTTCATCTCCCGGATGCCCAGCTTATACTCTTCAAAATGGCAGAACATCGCAACGTCGTCCCAGTAGATCTGTCGGTTGCCCCGGGCAAATTCGTATTCCAGATGCCTCTTCAGCCTGTCTCCGTCTTCGGCTGTCCACCGGGAAATGGAATACAGCTGCCAACCGTGCGCGCCTCCCGTCCGGGAACAGGATTGTACGACTCCATCCTTCACATCCATCAGCCATTCGTCGGTCTCACCCTCACACCAAACAGCGTTGTAGCCGGACAAGGAGAAATGGGGATCGAGGATAGCCGGGTTGTAGATGATCTGGTCTCCGTCCAGTATGATGCAGTCCCGCAGATGCTCACGGGCCACGTAGAGTGAAGCGATATTGTTGCAGGTATCATAGTAGGGGTTTTCTATAATCTGAACTCCTTTCTCTTTGCCCCATTCAAAGAACTGCTCTTTCAGGTAGCCCACAACCACGTAAATCTCGCTGATTCCGTTGGTTCGCAGCCCGTCCACAACCGTGTCGATCATTCTCGTGCCGTTCACCTTGACCAGCGGCTTTGGGATTTCAAAGGTCAGAGGCTGCATCCTCTTTCCAATCCCCGCCGCCATAATGACGGCGCGTTTTACGATATGGGTTTCTTCGCTCATTCCTCCCGGACTCCTTCCATCTCTTTCATCGCATAGCGATAATAGTCTTTGGCAAAGCGATACTGGCGAAGGGAATATTCGCCGAACTCCACGCCCAGGTTCCGCTTAAACTCGCACCAGTTGGACCACAGAAGGCCGCACATGGAAATGTATACGTAGATCTTTGCTCTGGTGGTCCTATCGCACTGGTTCCGGAAATAGATATCGATCAGCCTGTCCACCTGCTTCTTGCTGTAGAGGCTGTAGATACAGAACATGGCAATGTCCACATGGGGATCCTGCATTCCAGAGTACTCCCAGTCGGTCAATTGGAGAAGCTCCCGCTCCTCTCCTTCTGGCTTATAGAACAGGAAATTGTCCGGTACCGCATCGATATGGGTAAGAGACCAGTCCTTCTCCAGGCTGTCGATGAATGGTTTGAGGGACAGTACGTGTTCCTTCGTCTGCTGATAATCCTTATACATTGACGGCTGGCCTTCCCAGAGCGTCTCATAGAACTCGATCTGGCCAAAGATGTCGAAGGTGTGGGGCACAGTAAGATGCATCTCATGGAAGGCACGCAGTTTTTCCATGCACTGCTTCAGGTCCGGCACGCTGTCCGCGTCACAGACCCGTATCCCCTCCAGAAAACGGGTGATCTTATAGCCGTTGGCGGGATTGATATAGACAGGATCATCGCAAAGGCCAAGGCCGCTGATCGTCCTGAACACCTCTGCCTCCTGTGCGCGGTTGATCAATTGATCCGTACCCTCGCCCGGTATTCGCATGATGTACTTGTCGCCATGGACCGAGAAGAGGAACGAGCGGTTGGTCATACCCTTTTTCAGGACCGTGATGTCCACAATGTCCTCTGGCCTTACATGGAAAACCGAGGCGATCACATCCAGGGCGTCTGATCTCAGTTGATTGGATTCCGCATCCAGCTCTCTGAGCTGCTCGTAGGTGTTAATCTCAACCACATTCGACGCGTGGACAACCCTGGCGGGGATGACCATCTTCTCACCCTTATACAGAGCGATCTCCCAGAAGTCCTCGTCATGTTTTCCGGATTCATTCAGTTTCTTTATCTTATCCCTGAGAGAGGCCGCGTCCTCTTCCAGAAGATATGTGATTCCGACCATGGCGTTCCCGCCGGCACGCTCTCCCACCTTCACAAGCTCCATCTTCCGGTTGACGCGCACATCCGACTCATTGTCTACGATATCGGAAACCATATACCAGGAGTACATTTCATGGCTATTGAAGGGATTCCTATCGCACCAGATATCGGAAGGGATAATATAGGTATTGGAGATTCGGTTTGCCGCCAGGGCAAGAGATGAGAGGTTGTTCTTCGCCGCGTATTCCGGGTTTACGACAAGTTCCACCCCATACTCATCTATCAGGTAGTCAAAGCTCTCCTTCATAAAGCCGACCACAATTGTGATATCCTTCACGCCCACCTCGTGGAGCTGCTTGATGACCCGTTCAATCAGAGGTTCTCCGTTCACCTCCAGAAGAGCCTTCGGCGCGGAAAGATTGATCGGCACCATCCGCATGCCGAAGCCCGCCGCGAGAATGATCGCGTTCTTCGGCGCTTTCGTGTTGTATTCATGAAGGGCTTTGTCCGTAGGCTTTATTTCATTCGTCAGATAGCCTTCCGCTATCAGGGTTTTCAGGGATCTGTTTACCACGCCAAGGCTGTGCCCAGACGCTTCAGACAAAAGGCGCTGGTTGATAAACGGCTCCGCGAAGAGCGTTCGCAGGATATCGGATTCTTGTTTGTTCATGAACGCTTTGTTTCCCCTTTCTCGTGAACAACCGTGGATGAAAAAAGCAAATTCGGCCTTTGGCTGTTTGCAGGCTGTGGCTTCGCATTCCCATACTGACCGCAAATGCCGTTGTGGCTTCTCATTGCAATCCTTATGATACTCTCCTTACAGGAAAATGTAAAGCACAAAATGGAATCTTTTTGATTTGCCTCAAAGCACAAAGTATCCTTCTATGCAAAACGGAGACGATATTTATGTTGTCTGTGTTGCGTTTATTGTAAAATGATGAATTTTTATGTTTTCAGCCTTGCCCGGGGGCGGCCAGACGAGAGTCGCGAGAGATAAGCAGTCATTACGGCACACCTGTTTTTCCGATGAGAGAAAACGCAAATATCGCCCCGTTTGTCATGCGGCGCTGGCAGACGGGGCGGCGTGTGCGAAAGGAAAAACGGGGCGTTACGGGGCGGGCCAGGCGGCCTCCAGGTATGCTTTGAGCTCGGCTCTCATGCCCGTCAGGTCCAACTGGTCCCGGGCGTAGGCCTTTTCGCATAACTCCCGGGGGATGTAGCGGGCATATTTGCCGGGGAAGTCGAAGCCGTCGGCGAACTGGAGCTCCCCGCCGCCCAGAGCGATGTCCCAGAGGGCCCTGTGAAGGCTTGCCTGACTGTCCGCGCCCACCTGGATGTATATGGGCGTCATGCGGGTGGGCAGGATCTCGGCGGAAAAGCCGCAGCCGGGGAGCATCAGGGACAGGGCCTGCAGGTGGTCGCTGCCCATAAAGGGGTAGAGGTTTACGACCCCCTGCCCCACCTGCCAGCCCCGGGCGATGGCTGCGGCCTGCCTGCGGGCCTTTTGAAGCCGCTCCCGGCACCGGGGGGTCATGTAGGGGTAGTCCTCCTGACTGGTGAGCACATGCCGCATCTGGGCGGCCAGCCGGGGGTGGAGCCGGGCCCCGGCCAAAGACTGCCAGGCCGATGCCTGGGCGGTTTGGGCGGGGATGACGTACAGCTTGCCCTCGCTTATCTCCTGCACCTGCCAGGCCCGGCCCGCCAGACGCAGGGTGTCGCCGGGCTGGAATTCCCCGGTGACGGTGCCCAGCACGTCGCTGCCGCACCGCACCTCCGTCTCCTCCCGGGCCTCGAAGGCGGAAAAAAAGTCGTAGTGGCCGCACAGCCGCTCCCCTTCAAGGCCCAGTATCAGGCCCCCCCGCTCCGTGCGCTCAATAAAGCCCCGGCTGATGAGGTCCCGAAGAAGGGTGGCGTAGTCCTCCCTGTCTACCTGATCGAAGGGGGGCAGGGTCAGCGCCTCCCGGGCCAGGCGGCTGGGCTTCATTTCGCCCCCGGCGTAGAGAAGGCTCAGGGTCTGCTGAAAGAGAAGGGACATGTCCATCTTGTCCCACCGGCCCGGCTCGGTCCACTTTTCCCTGCGGTAGAGTTCAAGAATGGCCACACCCTTGATCAGCTCCCAGGGGATGTCCTCTTCCTCCTCCCGGAACAAAAACAGCAGCTCCGCCGCCTGGCCGCGGCGGCCGCACCGGCCCAGCCTCTGCACCAGGGACGAGGCCGTGGCGGGAGCGCCGATCTGTACCACGGTGTCCAGGCGGCCAATGTCTATGCCCAGCTCCAGCGTCAGCGTGGCGCAGGTGACCACGCTCCCCTCCGCCTGCTTCATCTCCCGCTCCGCGTCGCGGCGAAGGGCGGCGGAGAGGCTGCCGTGGTGCACCTGATAGACGCCCGGGGTGTGGGCCCGGTTTGCCTCCTGCTGGAGGCAGGACGCCGCCTCCTCCGCCCCGGCCCGGGAATTGGCAAATAGTATGGCCTTTTTCCCCAGGGTGACCCGGTAGGCCTCATGGTACATGCCCGCGGAATCTTCCTTGGGGAAGGCGTCCATCTTGACCCGGACCCGCTTTTTTTCGCCGGGGCACAGGGGCACGTCGCACTCCCGCCCGGTGCCCATGGCCAGCCACTCCCCCGCCCCATCCGGATCGGACAGGGTGGCGGAGAGGCCGATGCGCCGGGGCGCCACACCGGTGAGCCGGGATATGCGGCTGAGCAGGCACAAAAGCTGGCTTCCCCGGGGACTGGACATAAAGGCGTGCACCTCGTCAATGATCACAAACCTCGTGTCCGCGAAGAGAACGCGGCACAGGTCGCTTTTGCGCATGACCAGGCTTTCAAGGGACTCCGGGGTGATCTGGAGTACGCCTCTCGGGTCCGCCTCGACGGCCCGCTTGCCGGAGGCGGAGGCGTCCCCGTGCCACCGGCAGACGGGGATGCCGCTGGCCTTGAGCAGGTCGCTCAGCCGTTCGAACTGGTCGTTGATCAGGGCCTTTAAGGGGCTGATGTAGAGTATGCCCACGGAGGCGGGCGGGTCCTCATACAGCTGGGTCAGGGCAGGCAAAAACGCCGCCTCGGTCTTGCCGGAGGCGGTGCCGGAGGAGAGGAGCAGGTGATGGTCGGTGAAGAACACCGTATGGCACGCCGCCACCTGAACGTCCCGGAGGTCCGTCCAGCCCTGCTCGTATATGTATTCCCGGATAAACGGGGCCAGTCTGTCGAAAGCGGTCATGGGTGCCTCCCGTCCGCAGTATACTGGTTTGAATAAGGGGGACGGATTGCTTCGTCACTTCGTTTCTCGCAACGGCAATGGGATGATGCCACATTGCCCAGGTCCGAAACCCGTCGAATCGATCCGGAGCTTCCTGTGATTTACACGGTGAAGTCCGCGAAGCCGTCGTCCCCGTCCTCCAATTCGCCCACGGAGAACTCGAACTCGGCGCTCTTCATGATCTCGGGTATGGGCTTGTGGCTCTGGTAGGCGACATCGAGCAGCTCCACGAAGTCCCGTATGACCTCCCGGGGGGTCAGACTGGCGTCCGCGCCAAGCCGCCCGTATTCCACGGACAGGAAGTGGAGCATCTCGTCCCCGGTGACCTGGGTGTCGTAGCCGTAGAGCCCGGCGTGGATGTCCCGAAGCCGCTCCAGCAGCACATACATCTCCTCCGCCGTCAGGGGCTCCAGGCGTATGATGGGGGCCAGAAGGTCCTTCATGCCCGGCACGCTGTATTTGCCGCCCACCAGGCGGGAACGGAGCGCCTCGTAGCTGAACAGGCCCCGCTTGGGATCCTCCACGCTCTGGGGGGTGCCGGACATGATGACGCCGATGTGCCTGGCCTTGCCCTGCAGGGCGTCGTTGTACATGGTCAATACCCGTTCGTAGTTGTATTGGCGGGTGATGACGTTGGGGAGCTTGTAGAGGTTGATCATCTCGTCGATCAACAGAATCAGGCCCTGATACCCCGCCGCGGCGAAGAACTCCGCCATCAGCTTCATAAAGTCGTACCAGTTGTCGTCGGTGACGATGAAGTGGACCCCCAGATCCCGCTTGGCCTCAAGCCTGGAGGCGTATTCTCCCCTGAACCAGCGCAGGGCATTGGTCTTTTGGGTCTCGTCGCCGGTCAGGTAGCCCTGGAGGTAGCGTATGATCACCTGGGCGAAGTCGAAACCGTTGACCATGCCGCTTAAGCCCTCGCAGGCGCGGTACACGGCCTTTTCCACGTCCTCCCCCTCCGGGTCGCCGCCCTGCTGGGCCACCTGGCTCTGTATGCCGGATATCCACTTTTCCAGCACCAGGGGCAGGGCGC
This sequence comes from uncultured Eubacteriales bacterium, assembly GCA_902787475.1. GTDB lineage: Bacteria > Bacillota > Clostridia > Christensenellales > Aristaeellaceae > RUG13279. Next base: position 4,552 of record CADAGW010000010.1, on the reverse strand, counting down.
CGCCGTCGGGCCGGGCCCGCACGGAAAGGTTTTTCATCAGCTCCCGGTAGGTGTTGATGCCCTGCCCGCCGGTGCCGGTGAGCCGCCGGTCCGGGGCCAGGTCGCAGTCCGCCAATACGAAGCCCCGCTCCATGGCGTTGTTTCGTATGGTCTGCAGGAGGAAGGATTTGCCGCTTCCGAAGCGGCCCACCACGAAGCGGAAGGCCGCGCCGCCCTCGGAGATCACCTCCGTGTCGTGCAAAAGGGCCTCGATCTCCAGCTTTCGCCCCACGGCGATGTATTCAAGCCCCACCCGGGGCACCACGCCGCCCTTCAGGGCGTTCATGATGGTGGTTGCGATCCTCCTGGGCACCGGATTTCCCATATTCTTTCCTCCGTCACATTTCCATGGCCGACTGATACGATTTCACAGCTCAGCGTCTCAATGGCAGGGGACGGATCGCTTCGTCACTTCGTGGCTCGCAATGACGGAAACGGTGAATGTCTGTTCTCCTTGTCATTGCGGGGAGGTCTTAAGAGCGACGACGCAATCCGTACCCCCAATCAATCGTTTTGAAGCAGGACAGCTTGAAGCGCCTGCGCGTAATCCTCATATATCGTCTCCGTCTCCGGGTCGTACACCGTGTCGCCCAGAGCGTCCAACGCCTTTTCGTTTATGCCCTCCCAGAACACCTGGGGAAGGATCCCCCGGGGCACCAGGGAGGACGCCCGCTCTCCCTTCAAAAGGGCCACGACCGCCGAGCGCTCATCGTCTGTGAGAGCGCATACAAAGGCCGCCTCGGGGGTGTCCCCTGCTCTCATTTCGGCGGGTTCTATCTTGGGCGCCGGCTTGGGCTCCGGCTTGGGCGGCGGCACGGGGCGGATCATTTCCGCCTGCGGCTCCTCCACCGTCAGCTTTTGCCGCACGATCTCCGCGTCCTCCCGGATGCGTCCAAGGCGGCTCATGTCCACCCTGACCGGCTCCACGGGGGGCTTCAGGGCCCGGTCGATGGCCGCGTCCAGCACCGGATCCCACTCGCCGCTGTTGAACAGTTCCGATAGCTGCTTGTAGCGAAGGCCGGTGCTGAACATGTCCTTCCTCAGCGTCACGCAGCTGGGGTGCAGGCGGTGGCGGTATTTGTCGTAGATCCGCATGCGGGCCTCACACTTTTTGAGCAGATATCCTATAAACACCGTCTGAAAGACGGGGGGCCACACCCCCGCGGCCTTGCGGGTGGCGCCGCTTTTTTCCAGTATATACCTTTCCCCCGCCCGGATGTCCACCTGGCCCAGCCGCTTGATCTTGGGAGGCTGGTAGCGGGAATAGGGGATGTACAGGGGCCGCCAGCTGGCGTCCTTGTGGGAGCGGCCCCACAGCACGATGTCGCCCCGGATCTTTTTCTGCTCGAAGAGGTCGAAGGCTGCCTGGCAGGCCGCTTCGTAGGCCCGCTCCAGCCGGGGCATGTCGCCCTTTTCAAAGTAGTTCCCCTGCCGGGGATCGTAGACGGTGTGCTCCAGGGCGTAGGACAGGGAGCCGGGCAGAAGCCGGGTATCGTATTCGTAGGCGGGGCCAAAGTCCCGGCGGGTCAGGCCCGCCTCCGCCATGCGGGTCCAGAAGGGGGTGGTGTCCGGGGAGATCACGTACAGGTCGATGATGAACTGGGTGATCAGGCGGCGGGTGGAGGACTGGATGTCGGGATAGGCCCTTAAAAGGGCGGCACATTTGTCCAGCCGCTCCCACTCCTCGCAGCCTATGCCCAGGCCCATCTCCCGAAGATACACCTCCAGGTAGCCGTCGTGGCACCGGGGCGTCTGGCCATAGCGGAAGGCGGCCCGCCAATACAGATAATAGCGCAGCTGAGCCACGGTCATCATGTTGTAGGGGGATTCGTAGGAGGGCGGAAGGAACGGGAAGGGCTCAAACTCCGCCTCCTTGGGCTCCACACGGGCCAGAAACTGGGCCTGGCGGGAAAACAGGTCGCCTGTCCAGACCAGGGACGCGCCGCCCATGGTCCGGGCCTTCATCAGAAGCCGGGTCTCCTCGTCCACCTCCCGGATGGGCTGGGGCGAAAAGAAGGCGCTGGCCTTTCGCACCCCCAGCTTTTCCAGGGCCTTGAAGATTTCCTCCGCGGTCTTTCCCATGGTCACACTCCCAGGGTCCTGCCCAAAAAGGCGTCCACGTCGGAAAACACTACTTCCTTTTCCGGGGCCCGGAAGATCTCATGCCGCACGCCGGGATAGACCTTCACAGGCACGTCCTGATAGCCGTCCTTTTGGAGCCGATCCGCCACGGCGCGAAGCTGGGCGGGACTGCCTATGCAGGGGTCGTCCTCTCCGGCCAGAAAGAGTATGGGAAGCCGGGGATCCCGGGGCCGGAACGGGGTCTTGTCGTAGTCAAAGCGCATCAGGCCCAGAAGGGCCTCGCAGCCATTGAGGGTAAAGGAATAGTTCATGGCCGGGTCCGTCTCGTGGAGCCGCACCTCCGCAGGGTCTGTGTTGATCCAGTTGTAGGTGGAGCGGGGGGTAAAGCGCTTTTGATAGGGCCCGAACATGATGTTTTCCAGCATGCGGCTTCTGTACCGCTCGCCCTTTATGAGCTTCATGGCCTTCACCATGGCCATGCCAGGCCCCGCCGCGGGGTTCGGCGCGGGGCAGCCGGAGAGCAAAAGGGCATCGAAGGACCCGCTGTATTGCTTGAGGCATGAAAGGCTCACCAGCGATCCCATGCTGTGGCCGATGAGGCACAGCTTTTTGCCGGGGTATTGCGTTTTGAGCATGGCGCACATATCCGCCACGTCCCGGGGCAGGGCCCTGGCCCCGTCCCGGTAGAGATAGCCCAAATCACTTGGGGACTTGACGCTTTGCCCGTGGCCCCTTTGGTCGTGGATCTGGCAGGCATAGCCCCGCCCCGCCAAATGGCGCATCAGGGGCAGATACCGCTCCTTCATTTCGATCATGCCGTGGGAGATATATACAAGGCCCCGCGCCTCGCCCTCGGGGGCCGCCAAAAGACAGGATATATCCAGTCCGTCCCGGTTCACGGTAAAGGTTTTTTCCACGTTTATTCTTCCTCCCCCTGGTATTTGGTCAGGGAATCCACCTGGTGGAGCTGCTTTCGCATCATGCGGGTGCGGGTGCCCACCAGGGTGTCCAGCTCCTCCCCCGCCCGGTTGATCTTGTCCTGGGCCTTGAACAGGGCGTCGGCGAAGGTGTCGAACTCCTTTCGGACGGAGTAGAGCACCTTTCGCACCTCGTCGCTCTGCTTTTGAAGGGCCACGCTCCGAAAGCCCATCTGCAGGCTGTTGAGGAGCGCCGCCATGGTGCTGGGGCCCGCCACGTTGACCCGGTATTCCCTCTGCAGGGTCTCTACCATCCCCCGGTTGACGATCTCGGCGTAGAGCCCCTCAAAGGGCACGAACAGCACGCCGAAATCGGTGGTGCAGGGGGGTTTTATGTACTTTTCGGCGATGCTCTTGGCCTCCTGGCGGACGGTGTAGGTGAGCTGCGCCGCCGCCGCGTCCACCCGGGCCCTGTCGCCGGAATCGTAGGCGTCCAATAGGTTTTGGTAGCTGTCTCCGGGGAATTTGGAGTCGATGGGCATGTATACAAACCCGTCCTCGGCGGGCAGCTTCACCGCGAACTCCACCTGCTCCCGGCTCCCCGGCTCCACGTGGACGTTCACGTCGTACTGCTCCGGGGCCAGGATCTCGGAAAGGATGGCCCCCAGCTGCACCTCACCCAGTATGCCGCGGCTCTTTACGTTGGTGAGCACCTTCTTAAGGTCTCCCACCCCCTGGGCCAGGGTCTGCATCTCGCCCATGGCCTTGTATACCTGCTCCAGCCGCTGGTTGACCAGGGAGAAGGACTGGGTCATGCGCTGATCCAGCGTCTTTTGGAGCTTATCGTCCACCACCTGGCGCATTTCCTCCAGCCGCCGCCCGTTGTCCTCCCGCAGGGTCTTAAGCTGGCTGTCCACGCTGTCCCGGATGGAGGCAAGCTGGCCCACGGTGGCCTCGCCGCTGTTTTTGAGCCGGTCCTCCGTCTGGCGGAAGCCCTCGGATATGGCCCTTCGCATTTCCTCCCGCAGGGCCGCCATGTCCCCGGCGGACTCGGTGCGGTTGGCGGACAGGGAGGCGTCGGTGTGCCGGAAGCCGTCGGAGAGGCCCTGACGAAGATCCTCCCGTATGCCCCGAAGGGCGGTATCCAGCCGGGCGGCGTCCTCGGCGGCGGTCTGGTCCCGCACGTCCTGCCGGGCGGCTTCCATGCGAAGCTCCTCTAATAATTCTTCCTTGGCCCGCTCCACCCGCCGGGCGGTGAGGTAGATCGACGCCCGGGCCCTCCGCTCCGCCGTCAGCGCGGCGATCAGGGCCCCCAGGGCCAGCGCGCAGGCCGCCGCGCCCCATATCCACATATATTCCATCGTCATTTCCCCGCTCGGGTGTCCTTTTCGTCGCTCTCACCCAGCACGTCCCAGGGGGTGAGCATGCCCAGCACCGGCTCGTCCTCTCCCCCGTGCTCCGTCAAAAACAGCGCCGCCAGCCGCCGGTTGGGGCCGGGATAGGCGGAAAAGGCC
>CADAGW010000009.1 GCA_902787475.1 uncultured Eubacteriales bacterium | reverse complement strand
GCTGCGCAAAAACGAGTGCACGCTGGATCTGGACCTGGGGGACGAGCTGGTGCGCGTACCCCTGCACCAGATCCGCTACCTGGACGTGCGGCTGAATTACGTCACCGTACACGCCCGGGAGGATTACACCGTGAAGCGGCCCCTGCGGGATTTCGATGGCGCGCTGGACGAGCGGTTTTTCCGGGTGGGCCGCGGGTGCGTGATCAATCTGACGTGCGTCCGCCGCGTCACCCGCACGGACGCCTATTTGACCGACGGGACAGTGATCCCGCTGCCCCGGGGCCAGTACGACGCGCTGAACCGCGCCATCATACAGCGCACATAGGAGGACGCATGCCCAGATTGTTTTCCCGCCTGCTGGAAAGGCGGATCGCCGCCTACCAGCGGGACCTGATCGAGACTCATTTCGCCGAAGTAGAGACCATGTACCGCAAGATGCGGGGCTGGCGGCACGACTACCGGGGCCACATACAGGCCATGAAGGTCCTCGCCGCCGCCGGGAACCTGGACGCGATACGGGCGTATCTGGATCAGCTGGACGATGATTTGAACACGGTGGACCTGGCGGTCAAGACCGGAAACCCCATGGCGGACGCCATACTCAACAGCAAGCTGTCCCTGGCCAAGGCGCGGGAGATCCCCGTGCGGGCGGACGTGGACATACCGGTGTCGCTGGACATACCGCCGGTGGACCTGTGCGTGATCCTCGGCAACCTCTTTGACAACGCCATAGAAGCCAGCCTGGCCCTGCCCCCGGAGAAGCGCCTGATCCGCGTGTATATGGACATGAAGGGCGAGCAGCTGTATATCTCCTTCACCAATTTCACCGCCACCGGCAAGCAGAAAAAGATCGGCGGCGGATTCGCCTCCACCAAGGGGGCGGGGCACGGCTTTGGCCTGATGCGGCTGGATCAGACCGTGGCGCGGCTGGGCGGATACCTGACCCGCAACAGCGAGGCGGGCGCCTTCACCACGGAGGTGCTGATCCCAAGGCAGGGAGAGAAGAAAACGGAAGCGTAAAAGGATACACCAGCGCAGTAAACGCAATTCGTCCCCGGATTTTGACGATTCGTCCCCAGGATCGCCTCCGGGGACTTTTTTGTGGTATACTGTTTCCATCATCCGGTGAAGGAGCGTGGCGTATGGAACGGGAAAAGCCCAAATACCGGCTGCGGGACTGGGCCGCGTATTTCTATCGGCTCGTGTGGGCGGCCAACGGCGCGGCTGCGCTTTGTCTGCCGGCGCAGGCGCTTTTGCAGGCCCTTCTGCCCCTGGCGGGGATTTACCTGCCCAAAGCGGTGCTCCAGGGGCTGGAGGAATCCTGGGACATACGGCGCATGGCCGTAACGGTTGGCGCGATTACACTGGCCATGATGGCTGTCCAGATACTGGAAAAGTGGCTGGAGGGCCGCAAGAAGGCCATAGGCCACAGGACTATACGCCGGCTCACCATCGAGGGGAACCGCAAATCCTCCGATATGGACTACGAGCTGTACGAAAGCCCTTCCGTGCGGGAGCTCCGGGGACGCCTCGCCAATCTCCCATGGGCAATCCCGGGCAAGCTGGACACGGATCAGGCGCTGGTCAAAAACGGGATCGGCTTTCTGCTGTACGGTACCCTGCTGGTGCGGCTGAACGCATGGCTGGCCCTGGTCATGTTCGCTCTGACGCTGCCCGCGGTGTGTATCAACCGCATCCACGAGCGGTATCTGGAAAAGGCGCCGGACGACACCTGGCGAAAGATCGGCTACATGGAGCGCGTGGCAAACGACGCATCCGCGGGCAAAGATACGCGCATATACCATATGGCGGGGCGGCTTCTGAGAATCGGCGAGGAGGGCATAGAGAAGTACTACCGCTTCCTGAACGGAAGGGGTATCCGCGAGTTCGTGGTGGTGGGCGGCGTGGGGGGCGTCTGCCAGGCGGCCCGGGACCTTCTGGCCTACGCCTATCTGATCGCCGCCTTTGTCCGGGGCGGCGTGACGCTTTCCGACTTTTCCCTGTATCTCGGGGCGGTGACCGGGTTCAGCCTGTGGGTTTCGGGCATTTGGGAAAACGTCACCTCCATCCGAAACATGTTCCTGTGGCATTATTCCAAGGTGTACGCCTTTTTGACCCTCGCGGACCGGCGCAACCGGGGACCCGGCCCCAAGGTGCCTTCTCAGCCCGCGGAGATCCGCTTCGAGCACGTTTCCTACCGCTATGAAGGCGCGGAAAGAGATACTATAGAGGACCTGAACCTCACCATACGGCCCGGGGAAAAGCTGGCGCTGGTGGGCCTCAACGGCGCGGGCAAGACCACCATCGTGAAGCTGCTCACCGGCATGTACTCGCCTTCGTCGGGCAGGATCACCGTGGACGGGACAGACATAGCGGCATTCAACCGGGACGAATACTTCGGCATGTTTTCCGCGGTGTTCCAGACCCATCTCATCTTCCCGGCCACTATCGAAAAGAACGTGGCCCTGAGCCAAGCCTCGGACAGGGAGAGAGTCAGACAGGCCCTCACGCAGTCGGGACTGTGGGAAAAGGTGGCCTCCCTCCCCAGGCAGGAACAGACGCTTCTGTGCCGGGACGTGGACGACGACGCGGTGGAGCTGTCCGGCGGCGAATTCCAAAAGCTCCTCCTGGCCCGGGCCATATACCGGGAAGCGCCCGTGCTGGTGCTGGACGAGCCCACGGCGGCGCTGGACCCCATCGCCGAGGACGATATGTACCGGAAATACGCCCGGCTTTCCCAGGGACTGACCGGCTTGTACGTGTCCCACCGGCTGGCCTCCACCCGTTTCTGCGACCGTATCCTGCTCATACAAAACGGGAAGATCGCGGAGGACGGCACCCACGAATCCCTGCTGCGGCTGGGCGGGGAATACGCCCGCCTGTTCGAGATGCAGAGCAAATTCTACCGGGAAGGGGGCGGGGACAATGAAGAAAAATGAGAAGGCAGGGGAAAAGGCGAGCCTCAGGGAAGTATGGACGTACAACCTGCGGACACTGAAGCTGGGGCAAAAGATCGTGCCAGGGCTGCTGTTTTACCTGCTCGGCACGGCGCTCTTTGGCGCGCTGATCGGGTTCATCGGCGCCGTGTACTCCGCCCGCATACTGGACATGCTTTCCTTCGGCGATCCCGCGGAGGCGTTTGTCCGGCCCGTGATCCTGCTGGTGGCCTCCGTGTTCCTGCTGGGCAGGCTGGGGAATCTGTGCAGCTGGCAGATCCGGAAACGCATCAACATCATGTTCTTCCGGCTGCGGCAGTTCATGTCGGGCGTGCTGCTGGGCGTGGATTACGGCGCGCTGGAGGACCCGGACTTCAAAAACCGGCTGCGGGATTATGGCAGCGTCCGAAACGCCACCGGCGAGATTGTAATGGTGCAGGTGTACGCCATTGACCGGCTGATGCAGGGTGTCTTTGCCCTGGTCAGCGCGGCGGTACTGGCCTGGCCCACCTTCACAACGGGCAGCGGAATGGTGAATCTGGCGGTGATCCTTTCCGTGGTGGCAGCGGCGACGGCGGGCGGCCTTGTGTCCCACCGGAAGGAAAAGACCATACGGGGCGAGAACCTGAAGGCTGCCAGGCGCGAGCGGCTGCTGCACTATTACAGCGAAAAGGTGTACGCCTATACCCAGGGCCTGGACATGCGGCTGTACGGGGCGGGGGAGTTCGCCATTGACGAGCAGACCCGGGAATTGGAGGGGGACGACTTCGCGGACATGTGGGGCGGCCTCGACGCGCAGTTCAACGCCATCGGCGCGGCCATACAGACCTTCACCGTGGGGTGCGTGTATCTCTTTGTGGCCTGGCGGGCGCTGTCGGGGCTTTCCTCTCCCGGCGAGGTGGTGCGCACGGTGACGGCTGTGACGCTGATATTCACCCATTTGCTCTCCGTCACCGAGCAGGTGGCCAAGCTCTTTGCCGATACCCGGACCCAGAAGCTGTTTTTCAGCATTGTGGACGAGCCGGAAAGGATGTACAAGGGCAGCCTCACGGTGGAGAAGCGGCGGGACAGAAACTATGAATTTGAGCTTAAGGACGTGTCCTTCAAATATCCCGGCAGCGGGGAATGGGCGCTGAGGCACATGGATCTCAAGCTGAACATTGGCGAGAAGCTGGCCCTCGTGGGCAGGAACGGCAGCGGCAAGACCACGCTGATCAAGCTGTTGTGCGGCCTCTACGAGCCCACGGAGGGCGAGGTACTCTTAAACGGCATCGACATCCGCAAGTACGCCCCGAAGGAATACCAGCTCCTCCTTTCCGTGGTGTTCCAGGATTTCAGACTGTTCGCCCTGCCCCTCAGGGACAACGTGGCGGCTTCGGAAACCGTGGACGAGGCCAGGATGGGGGAGATACTGGACCAGGTGGGCTTCGGGGAACGGTTGAAGACGCTGGAAAAGGGCCTGGATACGCCGATATACAAAGAGATCGACGAGAAGGGTGTGGAGATTTCCGGCGGCGAGGCGCAGAAGCTGGCCCTGGCCCGGGCACTGTATAAGAACGCGCCTTTGATCGTGCTGGACGAGCCCACGGCGGCGCTGGACCCGGTGGCGGAATACGAGGTTTACGCCCATTTCAGCGCCCTGGTGGGGGGCAGGACGGCGGTGTACATCTCTCATCGGCTGGCCTCCTGCCGGTTCTGCGACAGGATCGCCGTGCTGGACAAGGGGCGGCTGATCCAGTACGGGACCCACGACGAACTGCTGGCCGAGGAAGGCGGGAAATACGCCGAAATGTGGAACGCCCAGGCAAAATATTACAATGAAGAGGATTCATTCGGGGCGGAAAATATGGTACAATAGACGCGGGAATACAGCAGCAGGATATGTAGGCGCGTCTGAGTGCCTGACCGTGGGCGCGTCAGCACAGGAATCTGGTCCACGCCGGAGGCACCTATCAGGAGCTCTACGAGACCCAGTTCAGTAAGGCGGAGGAGGCGTAAATGACCGATGCGGGAAAACGTGGATGTGACCTTCCATCCGTCCTGGTGGCACGCCAACGTGGGCGTGGATTTTGGCGAGCGGTTTTTCTATGACCCTCATTACCGGGTGGAGGCGGACAGGGCCATGCGCCGGGCGCTGTATGACCGGTTCGGCGAATACGGCATAGGGGAGAGAGACCCTGAGCCCCGGCCCATCCTTTTTTCGGACCTCATCGCCTGCGGCTTTCTCTATTCCCAGCTTCTCGGGTGCGATGTGACCTTTTCTCCCGGCGACGCGCCACAGGTGGTCTGCGCCGAGATGTCCGACGACCGGGCCGCTCACCTGACCGCCCCGGACCTTGGCACCTCCCCTCTCTGGCAGAGGGTGGAGAGCCAGATCGCCTATTATCAGGATCGCTTTGGCCGGGTGGAGAGCGCCATCAACCTTCAGGGCATACAGAACATCGCCCTGGACCTTCGGGGCCAACAGCTCTTTTTCGACTACTACGACGACCCGGACATCGCCCACCATCTGCTGGACGCGGCGACAAAGCTGAGCCTGTCCATCGGGCGGCGGCTCTGCCAGGTGTCCGATGTGGTCTCCGGCGGTGTCACCTCCATCGTCAGGCAGGCCGCGCCACGCGTATACCTCACCAGCAACTGCTCCGTGACCATGATCTCAAACGCCATGTACTGCGAGCACCTGCTGAAATACGACACCCTGCTTGCCCAGGCCTTCCCGGATTTCGGCATCCACCACTGCGGCGGCAACATGGAGACCGTCATAGAAGGGTATCTCATGGTGCCAAACCTTCATTTTCTCGAGATCGGGGCGGGCAGCGACCTCAGCCGGGTGGCCGAGGCCCTCAGGGCCCACAAAAGGGACGACATCGTCTCCTGCATCCGCTATTCCCCGGTGCGGCTGAAGACCGCCGCCCTGGAGGAAATGCGGCAGGACGCGGAGGACGCCGTATCGGCCTTCGGGTCGGACAAGCGCCTGGTGTTCTCCTGCGTGGGTATCGGCGCGGATGTGCCGGACGATCAGGTCCGCTCCTATCTGTCGGTATTCAGGCCAAAACAATAAAGAAAGAGGGACATGCGAATGCGGCTCAACGTGGCCATCGTCGGCGCGGGAAGCGTCAACTGGATGCGGAACATCATGCGGGACTTTTTCCAGATCGAGGAGTTCGAGGGCGGCTCCCTGCGCCTCATCGACCCCAAGCGGGAATACGTCGGGGCCGTCAGGGAAATGCTTCTAAACTTCTGCCGCCTGACGGGCAAGGACTTCACCGTGGACATATTCGAGGACCGGCGGGAAGCGTTCTCCGGCGCGGACTTCGTGGTGTGCACCTTCAGCCCCGGCTCCATGGACGCCTTCTGGAACGACCTGGAGCTGCCCAACATATACGGCATCAACCTCCCCGTGTCCATGACCGTGGGCATCCCCGGCATATCCGCCGCCATCCGCACCGTGCCCGTGGCGGAGGAGATCGTCAACGACATGGAGGCCGTCTGCCCCGGCGCGTGGCTTTTGAGCGTCACCAACCCCATGACCGCCGTCACCACCGCCTACAACCGCGCGGCAAAGACCGTCAAGGTGGTGGGCATGTGCCACGAGATCCACGCCCTGCCCATGTACCTGGGCCCCATGCTGGGCCTGCCCATCCCCAAGGGCATGGACATCATGACCTACCTCTACTCCTATCTGAAGGAGCAGGGCCTCGACTACACCGTAGCGGGTATCAACCACTTCATATGGCTCACCAGGGCCACCCTGAAGGGCGAGGACGTGCTGCCGGTGATCCGGGAATACTGCCGTACCCACCGGGACATCCGCCCCGAGGGAGCGGGGGAGAGTACATATGACAATCCCCTCGTCAACCACGGCGCGGCCAAACTGGCCATGTGCCGCCAGTTCGGCTATCTGCCCCTGGCGGGAGACCGGCATCAGGTGGAGTTCTGGCCCAGCCTGTGCAATCCCAGAAACGGATGGGCCCGCAAATACGGCGTGGACAAGACCACAGTGGACAGCCGCCGCACGGGCCTTGAAACGAGCCTTGCCACCGTGCGCCGCTACGCCGCCGCCACAAAGGACACCATGGAGTGGGGCATGTCCGGCGAGGAGATGTGCGCCATCATGCGGGGCATACTCACCGGCGCCCCCGTCCGCTCCATCGTCAACGCCCCCAATCAGGGCCAGATCGGCAACCTGCCCCGGGGCGCGGTGGTGGAGACCATGTCCACCATTACCCGGGAGGGCATCGCCCCGGAGATGAGCGGCGACATGCCCGGGGCCATCGGGAGCCTGTGCCGCCTGCACCTGGATGTGATCGACATGGTGGTCCGCGCCGCCCTGACGGGCGACAGGCAGCTGCTCATTGAGGCCATGACCCTGGACCCCTCCAGCGCCAACGCGGATTTCGAGGACATCCCCAAGCTCTGCGACCAGCTTCTGAACGCCAACCGAGAGTATCTGCCCAGATTCTTCCGCTGATCAGAAAGGGAGGTTCAAAATGAAGTATTACACCATGCTGCCCCGGGAGATGAACGAGTATCCCACCCCCTCCATGCCCGTGAACACCGAAAGCCGTGAGGCCTATGAAAAATGGGCCGAAGAGGCCCGGGCGAAACTCAGCGATCTCTTAGGTATCGGCAAGATGCGCTATTGCGATCCGGAGCCCCAGCTTCTGTCCTGTGAACAGCTGGACGGCTACCGCAGGGAAAAGTGGCTCCTCCAGACGGAAAAGGACATCTGGATGCCCCTCTACCTCCTGATCCCCGACGGCATACAGCCCGGCGAAAAGCGGCCCCTGGTGCTCTGTCCCCACGGCCACAGCGGCACCAAGGACGCCACCTCCGGCACCGTATCCTTCCCGGAGATGGAGCAGAACATCGCCGTCCACTTCTACGATTACGGCCGCCAGGCGGTGAAGCGGGGCTTCGTGGCGGTGTGCCCCGACGCCCGGGGCCACGGCGAGCGGCGGGAAACGGACATGCAGGGCGACGAGGCCCGGCAGAGGCTCTCCTGCTCCTGTGCCTGGCTCAACCACATGGCCATCCCCCTGGGCCGATGCGTGGCGGGCATGTGGGCCTGGGACCTGATGCGCCTCACCGACTGGGCCATCACCCTGCCCTTCGTGGATCGTGACCGGGTGGCCTGCATCGGTCTCTCCGGCGGGGGCCTTCAGACCCTGTACTTTACGGCCCTCGACACCCGGGTGCGCTACGCCGCCGTCAGCGGCTACTTCTACGGCTTCCGGGAATCCCTCCTTGAGATGCACAACTGCTCCTGCAACTACGTGCCCCACCTCTGGGAGTATTTCGACGTGGGCGAGCTGGGGGCCCTCATCGCGCCCCGTCCTATGACCATTGAGACCGGCGACATGGATCCCCTGAACGGCAAGAGCGGCCTTGCTAACGTCATACCCTACGTGGAGCAGGTCAAAAAGGTGTTTGCCCTCTATGGCCGGGAGGACGACCTGTGCCACGACATATTCCACGGCCCCCACAAGTGGCACGGCCAGGCGTCCATGGACAGGCTGGAAAAGTACATCAAGGCGTAATGCCCTCAGGGCAATACGGGAGGCGGGAACATGACAGAATATGAACAGATGCAGCGCCGCTATATGCGGGGCTGGCACACCTGGAACGTGCGGAGCGTGCTCTCCCACGTGCTCATGCCCTGGGGCTTCGCCCTCAACGTGGCCGTGAAGGAATACACCACCATCGGCGACTATCTCAAGGAGACCCTCATAGGCCGCGGGGGGGAGGAGGACGAAAAGGCGTTCCCCGGCCCCCACGCCTGGGACGAGAGCTATACCCGCATGGACGTGGAGTGGCGGGGCATCCGCTTTTCGGTGGAGAGCGCGGCCATGGACGATCAGCTGATCCTCCTGGTCACCTGCCATTCCCACCCCGGACGTTCGCCCAGGATATATCTGGAAGGCGGCTTCCTGTGGAACCGCCCGGGATACGTGATCCGGCAGGGCGACACCCTCCTGGCCCGCTGGGACGGCGGCGAGATCGCCGTATACACCAGCGCCAGGGAGGCGGAATACGACGGCAACGTGCCCACCCAGGGCCCCTGCCTGTGCGTGCCCATGGAGGGGAGCGTGGTGTTTTCGGTGGGCCGCCCCGTGACGGTGGACGAGGCCCGGGCCATACTGGACAACAACCTTTCGGCCCTTCAGGCGTCCTGGCAGAGATACGGCGAAAACGCCCCGCTCTTTGAAGCCATGCAGTGCGCCCTGGCCTGGGACACCATATACGACGCCACCAACGATAGGGTCATCTCTCCCGTCTCCCGGCTGTGGAGCATCCGCTCCGGGGGCTATATCCTCTTCTGCTGGGACAATTACTTCGCGGGCTATATGGCCTCTTTGGAATGTCCCGCGCTGGGATACGCCAACCTTGCCGCCATCACCTCCGAGCAGACCCCCGCAGGTCTCGTGCCCAACTTCGCCAAGGGCACGGGCAACCGGTCCCTGGACCGGTCCCAGCCCCCGGTGGGGAGCAGGATGGTGCTGGAGAGCTACCGGCTTCACGGAGATCAGTGGCTTCTTGAAATGCTCTATCCCGCCCTCCTCCGGTGGAATGAGTGGTTCGCCGGTCACCGCATGGAGAACAGCGGCGCCCTTTGCTGGGGCTCCGATCCCAGGCCGGAGGACTTCGGAGACTACTGGGATACCACCGGCGTCAACGACACCTTCGGAGGGGCCCTCGAATCGGGCCTGGACAATTCACCCATGTACGACGGCGTGCCCTTTGACAAGGAGCGCCACGTGATGCGCCAGGCGGACGTGGGCCTCACGGGCCTGTACATACTGGACTGCGAGAGCCTCATCGAAATGGCCCATATCCTCGGACGGACGGGGGACATATCCGCCCTTTCGGACCGGCTCCAAAGGGCCCGGCGGGGCCTTGACACCCTCTGGGACGAGGAAAACGGCTTTTACTATAACCGCCGCACCGATACCGGGGAATTCTCCCGCCATATCGGCCCCACCTGCTTTTACGCCCTGTTCGACAGCGCCCTTCCCCGGGAGCGGGTGCGCCGCATGATGGAGGAGCACTACTGGAACCCCGACGAGTTCGCCGGGGAATACATACTCCCCTCCATCGCCCGGAACGACCCTGGCTACAGGGATCAGGACTACTGGCGGGGGAGGGTGTGGGCGCCCCTTAACTTCCTTGTATACATGGGCCTTCGCCGCCACGGCCTCGCCAAAGAATGCGCGGACCTGGCCCAAAAGTCCGCGGGCCTTCTCATGCGGGAGTGGACGGAGCACGGCCACATCCACGAAAACTACAACGCCGACACGGGCAGCGGGTGCGACGTGGCCAACAGCGACAAGTTCTACCACTGGGGCGCTCTTTTGAGCCTGGTGGCCCTCATCGAGGCGGGCAGCGTGCCCACCTTCGACCCGCCCAGCGGCAAAGGAGAGAGAACATGACGGACAGAGAGATCCTGTCCTCCCTGGCCCGGGAATACATGGAGGCGGCGGCGGATCCGGTCAACGACGAGAGGCGGAAGCGGGCCTACCTCACCAACGGCCTCACCCCCACCCGGCCCCTGGTGTGGGTGGACGAAGTGCCCTGGCACGAGATGAACGGGGAGGGGGAGATGACCCTGACCTGCCAGGGAGAAGCGGCCCGCGGCATGGAGCGTTTCTTCCGCCGCAGTCTCTTCCAGTGGCGGCACTTCCAGGCGGACATGATCCTGGAGCCCTTCTTTCCCGTGCCCATGATCGTCCGCTCCACCGGCAACGGCCTGGACGTGGAGGAAAAAATCGTCAAGACCGATCAAATGAACCACATCGTTTCCCATCAATACGCTGATCAGCTGGACAGCATGGAAAAGCTCTCCCGCATCCGTCTCCCGGTATTGACCAGGGACAGGGAAGCGGAGGAGAAAAACCTTTCCTTCGCCGGCGACATGCTCTCCGGCGTCATGCCCGCCCGGCTCTGCGGCCAGTATATGGCCTATGTGCCCTGGGACGACGTGTCCCGCTACCGGGGCATGAGCGCCCTGCTCATGGATCTGCTGATGGAGCCGGAGCTGATGCACGCCACCATTCAAAAGCTGGTGGAATGCTACACCGCCCAGGCGGATCAGATGGAGCGGCTCGGCGTGTTCACCTCCCGCGTGCCCAAACTCCACTGCACCCCCGGCTACAGCCATGAGCTGGAGGATGAGGAGCGGGCTCACGGCCCCACCGCCCGGTGCACCTGGTTCCGTGCCGCCGCCCAACCCCTGGGCCAGGTCAGCCCGGCCCTCCACGACGAGTTCGAGGTAGAATACCTCCTGCCCCTGGCCTCCCGGTTTGGCCTGACCTATTACGGGTGCTGCGAGTCCCTCTACGACCGGCTGGACATCATCAAAAAGATCCCCAACCTGCGCAAGGTGGGGGTCACCCCCTGGTCCCGGGTGGAGGCCTCCGCGGAGGGGCTGGGCGGCGGATACGTGTTCGCCCGCAAGCCCAATCCCGCCCTGGTCATGCGCAACCTGGACGAGGACGCCGTCCGGAAGGAAACGAGGGAAACGATAGAGGCCTGCCTGCGCCACGGCTGTCCCTACGAATTCGCCCTGAAGGATATATCCACCGTCAGCTACAAGCCCCAAAACCTTTCACGATGGGTACGGATCGTGGAGGAGACCATCGACGCCTACTACTGAAAGACCGCGTCCGCATGATCTGTGCGGACGCGGTCTTTTTGTGCAGACGTAAAGCGTCAGTGGGGTTTTCATGTCATTGCGAGGAGGCGGAACGCCGACGAAGCAATCCGTTCCCCTTGTGCCTTATCTCTTGTCCTTGTCGATGAACTCCAGCGTCACCGTGGCCAGCAGGGCAAAGAGGATGATAAACGCGATCAGGTGGGCCCAGTACTCCGTCACGTTCTCCTCCGTCAGCGCGTAATCGGCCACATAGCTGGCCGCCGCGGCCTTCTCCTGCAAAAAGGTCTTGACCTCCTCCTCGCCCACCAGGTCGATGACGGCCCCCAGGGTGGTGGAGAAGGCGTAGGTATCCTCCCGGTGGGCGATCACGTCCGGATTGGCCGCCAGATAATCCACTACACTGCCGATGGTGGCGGTGGCGCCCACGTGGGCGCCCTTATACTGCGCCCACAGCTCCGTATTCTCGATCTCGCCCAAAAGATCCAGCGCGTCTCCCAGCGTCACGTCGGCAAAGAGCACGTCGCCCCGATGGGCCTCCACGGTGCCGGAGGTCTTAAGGACATTCCATACGTCCTCCAGGGTGCCCTCGGCCCCCAGCTCCACCGCCCGCACCTTGGCGATGGCCGGGTTCTCTTTGTCGGTCAGGGCGTCCAGCGCCTGGCCCAGGGTGATCTCGCCGCCGATCTCGTTGTCCCGCATCCTTTCCACCATGTCCGATATGGTCACGAAGGGCCGGTTGTTGGTGTCCGCCTGGGCCGCCAATACCTTAAGCCCCGGATTGGATATGGTCAGGGGCGTCAGCGCCTCCGTCCAGGCGGGGAGCTTGAGCATGCCGCCGGAAAACACCAGCTGGAATATCAGCACGAAGGGCATGATGGTCATGGCCGTGGTGGTGGTGTGGGCAAGGGACGATACCCACAGCGACAGCATGTCCGACGCGTAGGTGATCAAAATCATGGATATGCCCATGTCCACGATGAACCAGGGAGTCATCAGGCCCTCTTTGGGGAACTCCACCCCTGTGATCTGCACCACATACAGGGTAATGGCCGTCTGCGCCGCGCACAGCAGGAGCTGATAGAGCATGTGGGAAAAGATATAGGAGGAAATGTGCATGCCGGAGCGGTGCTCCCGCTTGATTACGTCCCGTTCCCGGCAGATGACCTGTATGGAGTTGAACGCGCCGTTCCATATGCACACGCACACCAGGGCGAAGGCCCCCATCAGGGTGCCCTCCATGTTCAAAAACATCCTGCGCCGAATCACCATGCCCACCAGGCCCGCCACCAGCGCGGCCATGGGCAGCAGCTTCCAGTCGCTCTGATACACGAATGTCCTCAGCAGCTTGCCCAGATAGATCCACACCTGGGCGCCCCGGTTCCTGTGCCGGGCCGCGTACTCCCGCTTAGTGCCGTTTCCGCTCATCTCAGCCATGCTGCACCTCCGCGTATTTCGCCACGAACTGATCCGCCAGCCCGTCGCCGCCTTCTTCCTTGCGGTTCACGGATTTGACGATCTGCTCCATGCTGTCCCGCCCGAAGAAGGTCCGGGCGTCCTCTATGCTGCCGTAATAGGCCAGCCGCCCGGTGCGGGCGCTGTCCTTGGCCAGCACGATCACGTCGTCGAACAGGTCTATGACCCGGTCCGGCGTGTGGGTGATGACGATGACGATCTTGCCCGTATCTGCGATCTTGCGAAGCTGCACGAACAGCTCCCGGGCCATCACGCCGTCCAGTCCCGAGTCCGGCTCGTCCAGTATGAACAGGGAGGGATTGGAGATAAACTCCATGGAAATGGACAGCCGCTTTTTCTGCCCGCCGGACAGCTTTTCCACCAGGTTGTTCTGGACGGGCTTTAAGCCGAATATGTCCATCACCTCGTTGACCCGCTCCCGCCGGGCCTTGGCGGAAACGTCCCTGGGGAGCCGCAGCTTGGCCGCGTCCAGGAGGGTGCTGATCACCGTGTCCTTGCCCCGCATCATCTCCGCCTGGGGCACGAAGCCCACCTCGTAGAGCATCTTTTTGTACTGGGTGTACACGTTTTTGCCGTTGAGGGTCACTTCGGCCTTGGCCTTTTCGTAGCCGTTGATGGCGTTTAAGTACGTGGTCTTGCCCGCGCCGGAGCCGCCCAGCAGAAGCACCATGTGGCCCTGGGGGATGGACATGTGGATGTCCCTGAGGAGGATCTTCTTCTGGAAAAACTCGGTGGCGCTCCGCTCCTTCAGGTTCACCGTCAGCCCCTCGTCCATCACCCGGGCGCTGCCGTGATCCGCCAGCCTTTTCAGCTCCGAGCGGATGTCCTCCACCTTCCATTCGGGCTGGAAACTGTCGCCAAAGCCCCATATCAGGGCCGCCGCGGCGTCCAGAGGGGAGGGTATCCACATCCACAGCCACTTCTTGCTCCGGCCGTACACCAGGCACAGCCCGGCGTACACCCGGATGGAATACACAATTTCGATCAGCGCCAGGGTCAGCGTCAATATCTGGGCGATGTTGAGCGCCGTGTCCGAATTGATGCCGCCCTGGGTCATGATCACCGCCGGCACCAGCCCAAAGGACGAGACGATCCGGCTGAAAAACGTGACCAGGGAAAGGGTACGGCCCTCCGGCTCCCGCCCGGCGCAGCGGGAAAGCTGATATTCCCTGGCGCAGGGGATCAGCGCCCACCAGCCCTTGAGGCCCGACTTTTCAAACATCTTCCACAGGCCCACCGTCCATATCAGCAGGGTGGCGATGACCCAGGCCTGCGTCGTTCCAAAATACAGGTACAGGAAAAAGTCCAGCGCGTCGAACCGGCCTTCCAGGATCAGGCTCTCCATGGGCATACGCTCCTTTTGTGCGTCGGGCGGGGCTTGATTTGCCCCTCGTCTGCGTATAACGAACGGTCCGGCGGCCCATACTCGGCCATGCGCCTTTCGGGCCGCCGGACAGCTTTTTCGCCCTTTCAGATGATATTCAGTCTATCCCCGGCGGGATTATTTGCCGTCGCCCTGGGCCTCCGTATCGGTGGAGGCTTCGGTCTGGGCAGTGGTCTCGGCCTCGGCGGTCTCCGTGACCTCGGCGGTGGCCTCAGGCTGGGTGGTCTCCCCGTCCGCGGGGGCCTCGGCAGCGTCCTCGGTGGCCGCCGCATCCTCGCCAGCCTCGGCGGGCGCGGTCTCGTCGGTGGTCGCGGCGTCCTCGGCGGGGGTCTGGGCAGCGTCGGTGGTAGCCTTGTTCAGGGCCGCCATCTGGTCAGCCAGCTCCTGGAATCCGGCCTCGTCACTGGCATTGAGGGCGATGCCCAGCAGGCCAAGATAGGGCTTGTCGGCGTACTTGGCCAGCAGGGGCGCCACGCCGGTCTCCTCGGCCTTTTCCCGCATGGCTTCCACGGAACCGATGGATAGGGAGGTCAGGGCTACGGCCAGCACGATGGCCAGCACGCCGCAGACGATGGCGCCCACGCCCCGGCCCTTGGCCTTGATGCCGATGATCACGGCGACGATGCCCAGTATGGCCGCGATGGCGCCGCCCACCACGCCGGTCAAAAGCGTCAGCAGCAGCGCCGCGGCGATACCCAGTATGCCCAGCACCACGCCCAGCACAGGATGACCCTTCTTCTCGTAATTGCTCATTTGAAATTCCTCCTCTGAAAATATATGTTTCCGGCTCATGGCCGCGAAACGCTACTTTACGTCCCTCTTGTCGAATATCCGCACCGCCAGGGGCAGGAAAACGCCCCCGGTGATCAGGGAAGAGAGTATGGCCCGTATGGCCTTGGGGCTGTCGGCATTCAGCAGCTGGTCGGGCATATAGTTGCCCAGCACGATGTCATAGTCCTTGATCACCTGACTGATGCCCGCGTCGATGCCGATATACACAAGCCACATCATTCCGGTGCCCATCAGCACCGCCAGCACGCTGCTCAGCGACTTGCTCCTCAGGCTCGAGGACGTGAGCAGCAGCACGGCGCACAGGCTCTGCGCCAAGAGAAACTTCAGCCCGAACACGCTGATGCTCTCCGCCAAATTCCCCATCTCGATCCTTTTAAACGGCAGGGTTCCGATGAGGTTGAACGCCACGCCCACGATCATAAACAGCAGGTTGTGGGCGATCGCGGCGATGAACTTGGAGAGTACGGTGTATCCCTTCCTGGGCATCTGCCCGGCGATGTTCTTGATATACCCGTTCTCCATGTCCGCGTAGAAGAAGGCGCTGGCCGAGAGAAGCGTCAGCATGGCGTTCATCGCGGGGAAGGGATTGGCGATGATGTCCGAGAGCTTCGCGGTCTTGGAGGAGAGGGATACCTCGTCCGTCAAAAGCCGTCCCAGGAGCGCCAACAGCTCATAGAGCGGTGTCAGCGCCACCGCGAACGCCGCCGCCAATATCACGTATACCAAGAAGCTCTTGGCCTTGCGCATGCGGTACAGATCCATCCGTATCAGATTACCCATTGTGATTCCCTCCCGTCACGCCCAGATAATAATCCTCCAGTGACACGGAGTGCAGATAGATCTCTTTCAGATCGATCCCGGCGCCAACGATACTCCGGGCCATCTCTTCCGTCCGGTCCAGTCCCTCGTCCACCCGCAGGGTGCCGTCGGCCTGGGCGGCGGCCTTTGCGATGCCCACTCTGCCCAGCGCCAGCAGGGCGGCGGCGTTGTCGCCGGTACGGATGCACACGAACTGCCCGCTCCGCTTGTGCAGATCCTCGGCGCTGAACTCGTCCAGCAGGGTGCCCTCGTGTATGATCCCGTAGGAATCGGCCACCTTGGACAATTCGTCCAGTATGTGGCTTGACACCATCACGGTGATCCCCTTCTCGTCCCTCAGCCGCACCAGCGTCTGGCGCACCTCCACGATGCCCTGGGGATCCAGCCCGTTGATGGGCTCGTCCAGTATGATGATCCTGGGGTCGCCCACCAGCGCCAGGGCAATGCCCAGCCTCTGCCGCATGCCCAGCGAATAGGCCCCGGACGGCTTCTTCCGGTCCGTCTGCTCCAGCCCCACCAGCTTCAGCAGCGACTCCACATATCCATTGGGCTGTATGCCCATGGCGATGCACTTGATCTTCAGATTCTCATATCCCGACAGCCGGGCATACAGCCCCGGGTTCTCGATCAGCACGCCGATGTGCCGGAGCATCTTCCGCTTTTCGCTGCCGCTCTTTCCAAACAGGGTGTAATCCCCCCTGGTGGGGGTGGACAGGCCGCTGAGCATCCGCATGATGGTGGTCTTGCCCGCGCCGTTGCGCCCGATCAGTCCATATATCTGCCCCGCCCGGATGTGCAGATCCACGTCCCTGACCGCTTCCTTCTGACCGTATATCTTGGTCAGCCCCTGCGTTTCCAGTATATACTCCAAGTCGGTTTCCTCCCTTCCCGGCGCGGTCCTTCCGCACCATAATCCCATATTTCTTAATTATCCTCCGTTTTTGTGTAAAAAGCAACGCAATCATTGTATATTCTTGACATATATTGTACAATTCCCCACCAGGCATCGGGGCAGATGAGGAGAATCGGCGCCTCCGTCCAGTTCAGGTACGGGTATAACGGCATGCGCACGCAGAAGGTGGTCAACAGCACGACTACGGACTATACCTACCACGGAACGATGCTGACCAACCTGAAGCAGGGCAGCAACTACATGCACTTCTACTACGATGCCCAAGGTCGTCCTGCCATGGTGGACTTCAATGGTACGAAGTATACTTATCTCCACAATCTTCAGGGCGATATTGTGGGAATCCTTGACAGCTCCGGGAACCTGGTGGTACAATACAGGTACGACGCATGGGGCAAGCTCCTGGCGACCAGCACCTTGACAACTGCATATACGACACTGGCTAACCTGAATCCGCTCCGGTACAGGGGATATGTGTACGA
>CADAGW010000008.1 GCA_902787475.1 uncultured Eubacteriales bacterium | reverse complement strand
GCCCGGGCCAGCGCGCCGGACAGGCCGGAGAGTATGCCCACCAGGGAAAACTCCAGCGTGCCCTCCACCCGCATGCCCCGCCAGCCGTCCTCCCGGGCGGTGGTGTTTGAGGGCGCTTTGTCTGTGCGGCACAGAAGGGACCATTCCCTGTCCGTGCGGGCGGTGAAGCAGAGGCTTTGCCAGTCCACCCGGGAAAAATCCTCCACCTGGCACACGGTAAAATCGCCCTCGAGGGCCTGAAGCTTCATCCCGTCAGTCCTCCAAAATGACGCCGTAGGTCATGATGTCCGTGGTGCGGAAGGCGGCGGTGAGGCTTCCGTCGCCGCTCCGGGTGACGGTGGCGCCCTTGAGCTCGGAGGCCTTGTCGCCGCTGACCCGGAACAGGCGCATGTTCTGGGCGGCCTCGCCAAACACCGTGACCTCCACCCGCACGGCCTTCCGGATGACCACGCTCTGCCCGTCGGCCAGCAGGGCCACGCGGAACAATCTCAGCTTCTTTTCCCCCAGCTCCCCGTCCAGGGCCTGGGCCACCAGAGACGCGCCGCTTTCATACTCGGCGGCGCCGGGATACAGCTCGTTGACCTGGAGCTGGGCGTTTTCCGGCACGCTTTCCGCGTCGGAATAGAATATCTCCACCCGATAGGTGTCCGTCTGCAGGGCGGGGCCCTCCTCCACCGGGGCGGCCTGCTGGCCCATGTAGCGGCGGTAGGCCTCGCTGACCAGGCCGTAGCCCATGATCCGCTTGTCGTTGCCGCCGTAGGTATTGTAGGCCACCTTGCCGGCTCCGCTGTTGCCCTCCAGGGTGCGCACGGAGGTATATCCGGCGGCGTTGGTGGTGCCGCTGACGAAGAAGCCCAGATGGTCGGCGATGCCGTCTGCATCCCAGTCGAAGAAGATCAGATCGCCGGGCTCCTGGCCCACGTCGTGGCCCATGCGGAACAGGCCCATGCCCTTCAGGCTCTCCACATAGAAATGGGCGTTGGCGTTCTGGGGGAACCGGTAGGAGGGCACCTGGGCGTAGGTCAGACAGAAGGAGACGAACATGCCGCACCACTCGTCGTAGGGGGCCTTGTGCCACATGCCGTAGCGGGTCCAGCCCTGGCGGGTACCGTCGGGATCGATGACGAAGTCCCACACGCTTTCCTCATAGCCCACCTGGGTCTGGGCGATGGCCAGCACGTCCCGTCCCCACTCGCCGGTGATCTCCACGCCGCGGAACATATACTGCCAGTCCCCGGCGGATTCCGTTTCGTGCACGGCCACGGGGATCTCCGCGGAGGTCTCCGCCACCTGGCCGTAGGAATCCTGCAATGTGACGATGAGGCGCACCGTGGTGCCCTTGCCCAGGTTCTGGGGGGTCACGGTGACGGCGCCGGAAAACTGATTGCTCTCATAGAGCACCGTGCCGCTCTGGCGCACCACGATGTGGCAGGCGACGCCCTCCGTGGCGCTGGCGGACAGGGTAAAGGACACGGGCGACAGGGGGAAGCAGGAGAGCACATTGGGCTTGGCCGACACGGTCAGCTTGGGAATGCCCATGGCCCGCACGGTGCTGGTGCGGCTGTCGGAGCCCGCCTGGGCGTGGGCGGCGATCTCAAAGGTATAATTGCCGTCCCCCTCGGGGGTGTAGGCGAAGTTGTTCGATCCCAGGGGCAGCGCGCCGGAGGAGATCTCCTCGCCGGAGGGGCCCAGGAGCCGGTAGCTCAGGCTCTCCGCGCCGGTGACGGAAAAGCTCCACATGATCCGCTGGCCCACGGACACCTCCGCCGCGGAGGCGGACAGGGCGTCCACCCTGGCCCCGGCGGGCTGTACGGGCTCGGGCGTGGGCTCCGGGGTGGGAACGGGCGTAGGCACCGGGGTCGGTTCCGGGGTGGGCACCGGCGTGGGCTCCGGAGTCGGCACGGGGGTCGGGACCGGAGTGGGTACCGGGGTAGGAACGGGCGTAGGCACCGGGGTCGGTTCCGGGGTGGGCACCGGCGTGGGCTCGGGCGTGGGTTCGGGAGTGGGCACCGGCGTAGGCTCCGGAGTCGGCACAGGGGTCGGCTCGGGCGTAGGTGCCGGAGTCGGAACCGGGGTGGGCTCCGGCGTGGGCTGGGGATAGCAGGCGGCGGTGTGCACGTGCTCCGTCTTTCCGCAGCTCAGCACGCTGGTATAGCATTCCGCGGTGTGCTCGTGGCCCTCCTCGCCCGTATGGGCGCAGGCCAGCTGCTGGGTATAGCAGGCCGCCGAATGGGTGTGCTCCTCCAGGCCGCAGATGGGCGCCTCCGCCAGGGCCGCGGTCCCCATCAGGGCCAGCAGGGCCGCCGCGAAAAGGGCCAGCGCCATCCGATTTCTCCAGCAAATGTGGCTCATGCTGTTATTTACCTCGTCATATCGTTTATATATACATACTCTGCCTTATAAAACAACAACATAAATTATACCGCACTATCGTTTATTTGTCAACCATTTTCATTTTAACAAGGGCCAAAGGCCCCCAAAAAAGATTCCGGGAGGCGGAAAAAACCGTCTCCCGGAGAAGAATTTGGCTTTGTGGGGTCAGCGGAGCTGCTCCGCGACATGGGCGACGCGGGATATGCCGGAGAGGGCGTCCAGGGGGATATCGATGTCGAAGGAGCGGTATTCCCCGGTGACCCGCACCTTGAGCTCCCCCGCCTCCTCCGCGCCGGAGAGGGCGGCCGCCGCCTCGGGGCTTAGAAGGATCAGGCCGTGCTCCACGGACCGGGGGCCGGACAGGGAGCTGGTGAGCTCCGTCACGGGCAGCGCGGCCCGGTTGTCGCCGGATTTGACGATCACCTCGCTCATCATGGGCCGCCGCACGCACAGGCAGTCGATGAGGGCCGCGGGCTGTATGGTCACCCTGCCGTCCTCTCCCTCCCGCACATAGAGGCCGAAGCGGAGAGTGAACTGGTATTTTTCCAGATCCGATTCGCCGGAGGCATCGTATTCCACCGGGGCCCCGGCGCTGATCAGGCCCACGCCCGCCATGTCGTCGTATTCAAAGGAGAAGCGGCCCTGATAGATGGGCTCCATATCCACGTCCACCCGATCCGCGATGGCGGCGTAGGGCAGGGCGGGATCCGGCGGCACGATGGCGAGCGGCTCCCCGATGACGGAGAAGATGAGCATCTGCAACAGGGGATCGGCCTGGCCGGTCTGCTCCAGCTCCTGATCCGCCTGGAAGGCGTACAGCGCGTTTTCCGTGCGGTTGCCGAAATCGCCGTCCACGGTGCCCTCCAGATAGCCCAGCTGGTCCAGCGCCTTTTGAAGGGCCAGCACCCGGCCGTTCTGGCTGGGCTTGGACAGGAGGGAATAGTCCTTGGGGGTGGTGAGCTCTCCTGTGTCCGCGCCGTAGAGGACATCCTCCAGCGCCCCGGCGTCCGCGGTGTAGTAGCCGCCCCGGGCGAAGAGCAGGTAGTTGCCCTCCTCGTCCCGGCCCAGAAGCTGCAGTGTGTCCTCCTGAAGAACCACCCTTTCGCCGGACGCGTCGGTGACGGTGATCTCCGGCGCGCCGCCCTCAAACACCAGGGGCTGGGCCAGGCCGCAGGCCATCCACACCGCGCTGAGAAATGCCGCCGCCCACAGGATCCGCGCCGCGTGTTTCATGGATCGGTCTCCTCCTTATATGTCTCTGCCTTTCGCGATGGCGGGGAATGGATCGCTTCCTCACTTCGTTCCTCGCAATGACGCGAAAGCCGTGCTGTCATTGCGAGGAGGCCGTAAGACCGACGAAGCGATCCGCGTTGTCAATCTGTTCTGTGGAAGAACCATATTCTATATCGTGCTTGTCGGCGCCGCTTCAGGGAGCGGGCAGGGTCCTGACCGGCTCGCCCGCCAGGTCGTAGGCCACCATGCCGGTCAGATCGCCGTCATTGTCGTATCGGTATACCAGAGCGGCGGCGCCGTCGCCCCGGACCGTGCCGTTGCCGTTTTCGTCCAGAAAGGTCTCGGACGCCTTCCGGCCCATGTCGTCGTAGGCGGTGATGATCTGGTGGCACCCGTCCACCCGCGCCGGCTCGCCCGTGGGGCCCAGATAGCGGCGGGATACCTCCCGGCCCGCGCCGTCGTGATCGTAGAGCGCCAGGGCGTACCCCTCGGCGCAGGGGGTCAGGTTCCCGTCCGGGCCGTAGAAGCTCTCCTCGGTGATCAGGCCCCGCTGGTCGTACCGCCACTCCCTGGCGGCGGGCCCGCCCTCCGGGCTCTGCCCGTCCAGGGCGTAATACTGCTCCCGCATCAGGCGGCTTTGCTCGTCGAACACCCGGATCACCTGGTGACATCCGTTTATCTCCATGGGCTCAAGATCCTGGTCGAACCAGGCCTCCCGGGTGGGGTTCCCGTGAGGGTCTCTGTCGTACACCGCGCAGGCGAAGCCCTTTTCGGGGTGCAGGCAGGCCCTGCCCGCCACGTCAAAATAGCTCTCCCTCAGCACCCGGCCTTCCCCGTCCACCTCCCGCACCGTGACGGCGCAGGGGACGCCCCTGGGCAGTATATAGGCCCCGTCCTCGTCCAGATAGGCCTCGTACACCGCCGTACCGTTTCGGTATTCAAATGCCCGCGCGCAGTAGCCCCGGGTGGACAGTACCGGCTCTCCGTCTATGCCCAGACATTCCTCCCGGGTCAGATGCCCCTCCTCGTCGTAGGAAAACACCCGCCGGGCCCAGCCTTCCGGGCCCGTGATCAGCGCCCCCTGGCGGCGGTATTCCTCGCTGACCAGGCGGTGATCCCGGGAATAGGACTGGAGAAGCCCCCCATCGGCCCGGGCGGGGCGGGGCAAAAGCGCGAGGACGGCCAGGCCTGCGGCCAGCAGCTTTTTCATGAAAGCCTCCCAAACGGTTGACACAAATGGGGGATCCGTACTTGTCGTTCAGTATAACATAAATAATTATATCGTTCAAGAGTCAGGGCTTCAAGTTCAAAAAAGATTAAAATTCCCGGGCTTCGGGCGGCCCGGCGGTGTTGTTCCGGGCAACATTTCACGGATTTGGTTCCATTTTTGATTTATCGGTCCGGAAGGTATTGACGGCTCGGCGGGCTCCATGGTATGATAGGCACTGACGTGAGCCTTCTCCACGGGAGGCATGGGACGATTGTTGTTTTCAGCAACATACAGGAGGATGAACATGAAGAAGCTGTCCATCAAACACCTGGCCGAGACGGTGATGAGCCGCCGCAGGGCCCTCAAAATGACCCAGGCAGCCCTCTCCGGCGCCACGGGCATGAACCGGTCCATGCTCTCCCGGCTGGAAGCCATGGAATATACTCCCTCCATCGCCCAATTGGAGGCGCTGGGCGAGGCGCTGGGCTTTGAGCCCACGGACATGTTCGAGGAGGCGCCGGTGCCGGTGGAGCCCGGCGGGCCCTACCATATCGCCGTGGCGGGCATGGGCTACGTGGGACTGTCTTTGTCTGTGCTCCTGGCCCAGCGGCACTTCGTGACGGCGGTGGACGTGGCCCCCGCCAAGGTGGACACCGTCAACCGGATGGAGTCCCCCATACAGGACGATTATATTGAGGCGTATTTAAAGGACGCCAGGGAGGGCCGGCGGACGCTGAACCTCTCCGCTACCCTGGACGGGGCCTCCGCCTACGCCCAGGCGGATTTCGTGATCGTGGCCGCCCCCACCAACTACGACCCCAAGCAGAACTTTTTCGACTGCTCGGCGGTGGAGTCGGTGCTGCGCCTGGTGCTGGAAAGCTCCGCGGGCCGGGAGAAAAAGCCGGTGATCGTGATAAAGTCCACCGTGCCCGTGGGCTACACCGCCCACATCCGGGAGAAGCTGGGCGCGGACAACATCCTCTTCAGCCCGGAGTTTCTGCGGGAGTCCAAGGCGCTGTATGACAATCTCTACCCCAGCCGGATCATCGTGGGCGCGGAGGAGAGCAACCGGGCCCAGGCCCAGACCTTTGCCATGCTCCTTCAGCAGGGGGCCGTCAAAAACCCGGTGGAGGTATTGACCATGGGCACCACCGAGGCCGAGGCCACCAAGCTGTTCGTAAACACCTATCTGGCCCTGCGGGTGTCCTACTTTAACGAGCTGGACACCTACGCCGAGGTGAAGGGCCTCCACACCGCCCCCATCATAAAGGGCGTGTGCCTGGATCCCCGGGTGGGCGATTACTACAACAACCCCTCCTTCGGCTACGGGGGCTACTGCCTGCCCAAGGACACAAAGCAGCTTCTGGCCAACTACGACGACGTGCCCCAGAACCTGATACAGGCCATCGTGGAGAGCAACCGCACAAGAAAGGACTTTATCGCCGACCGGGTGCTGGAGATCGCGGGCACCTATTCCAGCAGCGAGTCCTACTCCACCGACCGGGAGCAGGCCCAGAACCGGGTGGTGGTGGGCGTGTACCGGCTGACCATGAAGGCCCATTCCGACAACTTCCGCCAGTCCTCCATACAGGGCGTGATGAAGCGGATCAAGGCCAAAGGCGCCACGGTGGTGATATACGAGCCCACCCTGGAAAACGGCAGCACCTTCTTCGGCAGCCTGGTGGTCAACGACCTGAAAAAGTTCAAGAAAATGTGCGGGTGCATCGTGGCCAACCGCTACGACAGGGCCCTGGACGACGTGGCGGACAAGGTGTATACCCGGGATCTGTTCCGCCGGGACTAACAATGGGATCCTGACCCAGCGACGGTTCGGGTCACGGATTGCTTCGCCGGTCTGAAGACCTCCTTGCCATGACATCAACCCCCATTTGTCATTGCGAGGAACGAAGTGACGAAGCAATCCGTCCCCTTAAGGTCACACTTCAAATGCAGCCACAAAGGAGCGGATATACAAATGCGGTGCGAGGAGAAGTTTTTTGAGATCTACGGACGGGACGTGGAGGGCATATCCTTCAGCCCCTACCGCATATGCCCCATAGGGGCCCATTCCGACCACAACCTGGGCAAGATCACGGGCCTGGCCATCGACAAGGGCATACACATCGCCTACCGGCCCAAGAAAAACGGCGTGATCGAGATGTCCAGCCTGCAGTTTGCCAAAAGGGCCCAGTGGCACATCGCCTCTGTGCCGGACGAAAAGCAGAACGACTGGGCGGACTATCTGCGGGGCGCCGCCTGGGCGCTGGAAAAGCGCCACACACTGGGCGTGGGCCTGTGCGGCGTGATCGAGGGCAGTCTGCCCATCGGCGGGCTCTCCTCCTCCGCGGCGGTGATATTGTCCTTCCTCACGGCCCTGTGCCGGGTGAACAATATCCGCCTCACCAGCCAGGAGCTGATCGACACCGCCCTGGACGCGGAGCTGAACTACGTGGGCGTGTCGGTGGGCAAGCTGGATCAAAGCTGTGAGGTGCTGAGCAAGAAGGATCACCTTTTGTACCTGGACACCCGGGACGACAGCTATGAGCTGATCCCCACCCACCCCTCCATGAAGCCCTACGAGATCGCCATATTCTTCAGCGGCCTGGAGCACAGCCTGGCGGGCTCCAAGTACAACATGCGGGTGGACGAGCTGCGGGCGGGAGTGTACGCCCTTCAGGCCTTCTCCGGCATGGAGTACGGCAAATTCAAAGAAGCCAACGCCCGGGACGTGTCCCCGGAGATATACGCCCGGTACAAGGACCGGCTGCCCGACACCTGGCGGCGGCGGTGCGAGCACTGGTACACCGAGTTCGCCCGGGTGGAAAAGGGCGCCGAGGCCTGGCGGCGGGGCGACATCGAGGAATACGGGCGGCTGTCCTTTGAGTCCGGATGGAGCAGTATCCACAACTGGGAATCCGGCGCGCCGGAGCAGATCCGGCTCTACGAGATCATGCGCGACACCCCCGGCATATACGGCGGGCGGTTCTCCGGGGCGGGGTTCAAGGGCTGCTGCATGGCCCTGATCGACCCGGCATTTGAGGAGAGCGTGGCGGAGAAGGTAACCCGGGAGTACCTTCATGCCTTCCCCCATCTGGAGGGCAAATACAGCGTGCACATCTGCCACAGCGCGGACGGCGCGGGAATGGGAGAGGAAGCATGAAGTGCGTGATATTGGCGGCGGGCTACGCCACAAGGCTCTACCCCCTGACGGAAAATTTCCCCAAGCCCCTTTTGAAGGTGGGCGACAAGACCATACTGGATCATCTGGTGGACGACGTGGCCTCCTGCGGCCTGGTGGACGGGTACGTGGTGATCTCCAACCACAAATACGCGCCTCACTTCGAGGCCTGGGCCCGGGAAAAGGATCTGCCCGTGACGGTGGTGGACGACGGCACCTCCACCAACGAGACCAGGCTGGGCGCGGTAAAGGACATACAGTTCGCGGTGGAGCGGCTGGGCCTTGACGACGACCTCCTGGTCATCGCCGGGGACAACGTGCTGGACTTCTCCCTGACCCGGCTGATCCGCTACGCCCGGGAAAAGGGCGCAAGCTGCGTGATGCGCTACTGGGAGGACGATGAAAAGCGGCTCCGCAAAAGCGGAGTGGCCCAGGTGGGCGAAGGCGACAGGCTGATCTCTCTGGAGGAAAAGCCGGAGAATCCCGCGTCCCACTGGTGCACGCCGCCGTTTTACTATTACGTGGCCGGGGACGCCGCCCGCATCGGCGAGGCCATAAAGGACGGGTGCGGCACCGACGCCCCGGGAAGCCTGGTGGCCTGGATGTGCCGGCACAGCCGGGTATACAGCATGGAAATGCCGGGCCGGCGCTACGACATAGGCAATATCGAAAGCTACGAGGCCGCCCAGCGGAACTACAAGGGCATCGTGAAGTGAGGTAGAAATATGGCAAAGACCAGGATCGACTTACACCATAAGACCGTGCTGGTGACCGGCTCCCCCGGGTTCATAGGGGCCAATCTGGTGCTGCGGCTCCTTCGTGAAATGAACGGCGGCCGGATCATAAGCCTGGACAACATGAACGACTACTACGACCCGGCCATCAAGGAATACAGGCTCTCCCTCATCGAAAAGGCGGCAAAGGGCGCGAAGGCGGAGCATGTGTTTATAAAGGGCTCCATCGCCGACAAGGCGCTGATCGAGGACGTGTTCGCCCGGTATCAGCCCGCGGTGGTGGTGAACCTGGCGGCCCAGGCGGGGGTGCGCTACTCCATAGACCACCCGGACGCCTATATAGAGAGCAACCTGATCGGCTTTTACAACATCCTGGAGGCCTGCCGCCATCATCCGGTGGAGCATCTGGTGTACGCCAGCTCCTCCAGCGTGTACGGGGGCAACAAAAAGGTGCCCTTCAGCACCGACGACAAGGTGGACAACCCGGTGTCTCTCTACGCCGCCACCAAGAAGAGCAACGAGCTGCTGGCCCACGCCTACAGCAAGCTCTACGACATCCCCTCCACGGGCCTTCGGTTCTTTACCGTGTACGGCCCGGCGGGGCGGCCCGACATGTTCTATTACAGCGCCACCCAGAAGCTGCTCCGCGGGGAGACGCTGTCCATATTCAACTACGGCAACTGCAGGCGGGACTTCACCTATGTGGACGACATCGTGGAGGGCGTCTATCGGGTGATGCAGGGCGCGCCGGAAAAGGCCCTGGGCGAGGACGGACTGCCCGTGCCGCCCTACGCGGTGTACAACATCGGCGGCGGCACCCCGGAAAACCTGCTGGACTACATACGCACCCTGGAGGAGGAGCTGGTGGCAGCGGGGGTACTGCCCAGGGATTACGACTTTGAGGGTCACAAAAAGCTGGTGCCCATGCAGCCCGGCGACGTGCCGGTGACCTACGCGGACGCCAGCGCCATGGAGAGGGACTACGGCTTTACCCCCTCCATAGGCATACGGGAGGGGCTCAGGGCCTTCGCCCGGTGGTATAAGGAATATTATATGGCGTAATACTATTTTACATCCAAATCACTGAACTCCAGGGAACGGATTGCTTCGTCGCTTCGCTCCTCGCAATGACACGATTTTTTACGCACGTAGTATTCCTGTCATTGCGAGGAGGTCTGAAAGACCGACGAAGCAATCCGTAACCCCAATCAATCATTTAGAAGAAGAACAGTATAAGGAACCATCCCTGCCGGCCCCGGCGCGCGCTGTGGGCCGGTTTTTGTGTATCCATGCGTTCTGAATAAAACGATGCGGGGGCATGAATCGGATATGCGGATTTGTTCACAGATTGTTCACGGCCAAATTAGCACTCACCTCTTGACAGTGCTAACAAAAAGGAGTATACTATGTCACGAAGAGAGGGAGAGAGGATGGGCCCCGGGGGCCCGGCGCTCCCCTTCCCGGTTCAACATAAACGGACCTACGCCGACACGATGATCCGTCCCGGGCCTTCCGGGCGGGTGCGCGAGCAGCGCAAGAGGGTCAAAGGAGGTAAGAATTATGTTGATGCCGAGTATCTATGGTGAGAATCTGTTCGATGAATTCTTTGGTGACTGGAACCGCGAGATGCGCAATATGGACCGCAGGCTCTACGGCAAGAACGCGGCCCGGGAAATGAAGACTGATGTGCATGAGCACGAGGACCATTATGAGGTGGACATCGACCTGCCCGGCTTCAAGAAGGACGAGATCACGCTGGAGCTGGAAAATGGCTATCTGACCGTCACCGCCGCCAAGGGGCTGGACAAGGAGGAGACCAACAAGAAGGGCAAGCTGATCCGCCAGGAACGCTACGCCGGCACCATGCAGAGAAGCTTCTACGTGGGCGACGCGCTGACCGAGAGCGACATCGGTGCCAAGCTGGACAACGGCGTGTTGAGCCTCAACATCCCCAAGAGGGACGAAAGAAAGCTGCCTGAAAAAAAGACCATCATGATCGAAGGATAAAACCCTTCGCCCCAAAACCACGCGGGCTGTCCATAATGGACGGCCCGCCTTTTTGCGCCTTTCCCTATTCCCTGGCGTGGTCGTAGAGCTTTTGGATCTTTTCCGGCAGCTTGTCCGGGAGCATAGCCCGTATGTTTTCCTCCCCGCCGTCCCGCAGGGCGGTGTCGTAGTACCAGCACTTGTATTTGAGCATGTCCAGCGTCTTTTGAAGGGACGCCATTTCCGCCTCCACCGCCTGTCTTCTGGCCTCGAAGAGCCGTTTGCGCTCCGGATAGGTGGCGGGGCCCTGCTCCGTCCACTCCATGAACCGGCGGATGTCCCGGATCTCCAGTCCCGACGCCTTCAGACACTCGATCACCCGCAGGGCCTCCACCTCCCGCTCTGAAAAGGAGCGCATGCCGCCCTTCCGCTCCAGGCCGGGAAACAGGCCCATCTTGTCGTAATAGCGCAGGGTGGATATGGGCAGATGGAACATTTCCGATATCTGGCCGATGGTGTACATATTTTTTCCCCCATTTCGTCAAAAAGGCATTGACCTAAAGTCAGGTTTATGGTATATGATGAGTATACTACCCGCCGGGAAAAAACGCAACCCCGGCGGAAAAGAAGCGGGTGAGGGAATGAAAAGGATCTATGGCCTCGTATTGGCGGCCGTGATGGCGGCAGCTCTGCCCGCCTGCGCCGCGTCCCGCGGGGCGGTGGAGCAGGCTGTGCCCACGCCGGAGCCGACTGCGGCCATTGAGGCAGAAGGGGAGGAGATCGACATGATCGTGACCATAGGAGGCGTGCCGGTGACGGTGGCCTGGGAGGACAACGAGGCCGCACGGGCCCTGCTGGCCCTGGCCCGGGAGGGGCTGACCATACCCATGAGCATGTACGGGGGCTTTGAGCAGGTGGGCCCCATCGGGGAGAGCCTACCCCGGGACGACAGGCAGATCACCACAAGCCCCGGCGACCTGGTGCTCTATTCCGGGGATCAGCTGGTGGTCTTTTACGGCAGCAACCGCTGGGCCTACACACCGCTGGGCCATGTGACGGACAAGACGGCGGAGGAGATGCGGGAGCTTCTCTCCCACGGCGACATAGAAATCATCATAAAGGAAGGCGAGTGACATGATCTATCGGAAATTCCAGGATTTGTTTTTGTCCAATCTGGGCTTTGGGGCCATGCGCCTGCCGGTGATAGACGGCGACGACAGCCGGATCGACCAGGAGGCCGCCTTCCGCATGGTGGATATGGCCATGGAGAAGGGCGTCAATTACTACGACACCGCTTGGGGCTATCACGACGGCCAGTCCGAGCTGGTGCTGGGTCGGGCCCTCTCCCGATATCCCCGGGAGAAATATTATCTGGCCACCAAGTTCCCGGGGTACGACCTTGGCAACATGGGTAAGACGGAGCAGATCTTCGAGGAGCAGCTTCGCAAGTGCCAGGTAGATCATTTTGATTTCTATCTGTTCCACAACGTGTGCGAAATGAACATCGACGCCTATCTGGACGACGCGAAATACGGCACCTGTTCCTACCTGATGGCCCAAAAGAAAAACGGCCGGATCCGTCATCTGGGCTTTTCCGCCCACGGCAGCGTGGAGGTGATCCGCCGGTTCCTGGAGGCCTACGGCAAGGACATGGAGTTTTGCCAGCTGCAGCTGAACTGGCTGGACTGGGATTTCCAGGACGCCAAGGCCAAGGTGGCCCTGCTGGATCAGTGGCACATTCCCGTGTGGGTCATGGAGCCCCTGCGGGGCGGGCGGCTGGCCCGGCTCCCCCGGGAGGACGCGGACAGGCTCACCGCCCTTCGCCCGGACGAGGGCATTCCCGCCTGGTCGTTCCGGTTTCTGCAGGGCATACCGTCCGTGACGGTGATCCTGTCCGGCATGTCCGACGAGGCGCAGGTGAAAGAGAACCTTGCCACCTTTGAGACCGACAGACCCCTGACGGACGCGGAAAAAAAGACCCTTTTGTCCCTGGCCGCGGATATGACCCGCCGGGCCGCCCTGCCCTGCACAGCCTGCCGGTATTGTACCACCCACTGCCCCATGGGCCTCAATATCCCCCATCTGCTGGAGCTGTACAACGAGCACGTGTTTACCGGCGGCGGCTTCATCGCCCCCATGGCCCTGATGGCCCTGCCGGACGACAAAAAGCCCTCGGCCTGCGTGGGCTGCCGAAGCTGCGAGAAGGTGTGCCCCCAGCAGATCAAAATATCCGAGGCCATGAAGGACTTCAGCGCCCGGCTGGGCCTGTGACGGCGGGAGGAAAAATATGCGATACAGGATCAATCGCCGCACCGGGGACCGGATCAGTGAGATCGGCCTGGGCTCCGCCTATATGCCGGAGGTGCCCCTGGACAGGGCCATAGCGGCTCTCCGCCGGGCCTATGAGGGCGGGATCAATTACTACGACCTGGCCGCCGGCAGCGGAAAGGCCTTTCCCATGTACGGACAGGCGTTTTCGGACGTGCGGGAGCGTATCTTCTATCAGATCCACTTCGGCGCGGACTATTCCGGCGGGGCCTACGGCTGGTCTTTGGACCTTGACACCGTGAAGCGATCCGTGGACAAACAGCTTCAGGAGCTGGGCACGGACTACATCGACTACGGGTTTATACACTGCCAGGACGAGACGGCCGACTGGGAGACATATCAGAAAAACGGGATATACGACTATATCCTGTCCCTGAAGCGGCAGGGCGTGGTGCGCCATTTGGGCCTCTCCTCCCACACCCCCGGCGTGATCGGGCGGATCATGGACGACGCGCCCATTGACATGCTCATGTTTTCCGTCAATCCGGCCTACGATTACGGCCAGGGCGAATACGCCTACGGCGAGAGCGAGGAGCGGGCCCAGGTGTACCGCCGGTGCGAAAGGGAGGGCGTGGGCATCTCGGTGATGAAGCCCTTTTCCGGCGGTCAGCTGCTGGACGCCGCCCGGTCCCCCTTTCACCAGGCGCTGACCATCCACCAGTGCATCCGCTACGCCCTGGACCGGCCCGCGGTGCTCACCGTGCTGCCCGGAGCCCAGAGCATGGAGGAGGTGGAGGCCCTGCTCGCTTACTGTGACCAGCCGGAGGACGCCCTGGATTATTCCGTCGTCGGCTCCTTCGCCCCACCCCAGGCCAGCGGCAAGTGCGTGTACTGTAATCACTGCCGGCCCTGCCCCGCGGGCATCGATATCGGCCTGGTCAATAAATACTACGACCTGGCCCTCTCCGGCGACCCCCTGGCCCTGGAGCACTACCGCACTCTGGAGAAAAACGCATCCGACTGCATCTCCTGCGGCCACTGCGACAGCCGCTGCCCCTTCTCCGTGCATCAAAGCCAGAGGATGGAGGAGATACGGAGGTATTTTGAAGGGTGACGGGGGGAGGCGGGGGAAACGCTGGGTGCTGCTCCTCCGTAACCCCTCGCCTTCCTACACCTCCGCCGGAGCCAGGATGATGCCCAGCAGGCCGGGGCCGGTATGGACGCCAAGGGCGGGGGACACGGGTGCGATACAGCTGAAGGCCACGTCCAGGGTCTCCCGGAGCCGGGCCATGAGGGCCTCGGCCTCGTCCTGGGCCCGGCCGTGTACCACCCACAGGCGCACGCGCTGGCGGGCGTAGCGGGTAATGGCGGCCTGGAACATCTTCTCCA
This sequence comes from uncultured Eubacteriales bacterium, assembly GCA_902787475.1. Taxonomy (GTDB): domain Bacteria; phylum Bacillota; class Clostridia; order Christensenellales; family Aristaeellaceae; genus RUG13279. Next base: position 3,365 of record CADAGW010000008.1, on the reverse strand, counting down.
CGGAATTCTTCCGGCCCCGGGACTTGGCCAGGGTCTGGTAGACGCCGTCGTCGTTGACGAACACGATGGGCTGGATCTGAAGAAGCTGGCCGATGGCCCCCTCCACCAGACCGATGCGCCCGCCCTTGCGCAGGTATTCCAGGGTCTTGATCACGAACATGCCCAGCTGCTTTTGCCGGATGCGCCGCACGCGATTCACGATGTCGTCCGTGGCGGCCCCTTCCCGGGCCATGCGGGCCGCCTCCAGCACCAGCATGCCCTCGGCGGCGGACAGGGTCAGGGTATCCACCACCCGAATGGGCATGGGATGCTCCGCCGCCACCAGGGACACCACGTTCATGGCCCCGCTCAGCCCGGAGGAAATGCTTAAATGAATGCCCTCGGTGCATCCGTCCGCCATGGCCAGATCGTAGGCCGCGCGCACGTCCTCGGCGTCGGGCAGACTGGTCTTGGGCAGAGTAGTGGCCATCATGTCGTATATGGTGTCGGCGTCGATGTCCACCCGGTCCCGGTACTCCCGCCCGGCCACGGACATGCGCAGGGGCACCATGTATATATGGTTTTCCCGGATCTGCTCCTCGCTCAGGTCGCAGGCGGAATCGGTGATAATGGCAACCTTTCGATCCATGGGAACCTCCCTTCTCATCGCGCGCGGTCACGCGAAGCTGCCCAGTATGAGATACGCCAACCCCAGCGCCGCCGGGGATATGAGGGACCCCAGCAGCCATTCCCGCACGGTATGCCGCTTCATCCACACACTGCAGGCCCCGGAAACGAGATACACCGGCAGTACCCACAGGGCGCTCATGCCGATCACGGCGAACAAAAACGTACACGGCCCCGCCACGCCGCAGGCATGGCCGCTGGCCTTGACGTGAAACACGCCGTTGATCAGAAGCATCAGCCCGCCGGAGAGAAAATAGGTGAGAAACAGGCCCTGCATGCCCCGCCCGGCGTGGGCCAGAAAGGAATAGGCCAGCCCCAGGGCGTACCCCGCGGCGCAGAACACCATGGCCAGATCCCGCTGGCCCTTTCGCCCCAGATCCCGGAAATAGGGGATCAGGGGCTGTATGGGATAGGACAGAAGGGGCAGTACGGACAAACACAGCATGGCCGCCGCCAGATCCTGGCCCCGGGTGATCACGCTGCTGTCCGAAACATACAGCCACAGACACAGGGCCGCCGCCATGAAGGGGGCCACGGTGGCCACCCGCACGGCCTTACAGAATTTCTGCATTTCGGTTCCTTTCACGCCCTTACGGCCTGCCGGTCATACTCCAGCACCCGGTCCCGTATGGCGCACATGTTGTCGGGTTTCACATATTCCAGTATGAAGGGCACGCCCTCGTTGTATCGGTGATACAGGCCCAGGAACAGGGGCCAGTCGATCTCTCCGTCCCCCACGGCGCAGCCCATGGTGTCGTTCACGTGCCGGTCCTTGCCGTGGAAATAGGCGATCTTGTCCGACAGATAGCGGAACATGTCCTCCTCCGAGGAGTTGGCGATCAGGTTGGCCGGGTCGAGGAGGATTTTGAGCCGGGGATGGCCCACCTGGGCGAGGATGTCCCGGGCCCGCTTGGCCGAGGGGATCACGTCGATCACGCAGGTCTCAAGGGCGATGTCCACGTTCCACTTGTCGCACTCCGCCAGCAGGATCGACAGACTGTCCTTGATGCGGTCGATGGCGGACTGATAGAACGTGGTCAGTATCCCCCGCTTCTCCGGATCGAATCCGCACTCCGTGGACACGCAGGGTATGCCGTTTTTGCCCGCCAGCTCAATGTGCCGCTTGAAATAGGCCAGGTTTCCATCCCGCTTGGCGTCGTCCGGCTCGATCAGGTTGGTGAACACGCCCAAGGACACAAGCTGTATCCCCCGCTGACGGTATATAGAGCAGATCTCGGCAAACCGCTCGTCCGTCAGGTCCGACAGGTCGGAGGTGGAATTGTAGCGCCAATAGTCCGAATCCGTGGCGGTCAGGCACAGCTCCGTGGTCAGAAAGCCGTGCTCCTTCATGTAGTCCGCGATCTGGACGTTGGTCCAGCCGGGAAAGCTCCTGGATACCACACCTACCTGCATGTTGCGCACCTCCAAAATGACATATATTCGGGCCCTTCTCTCATTCCGGCCTAAGTATACCACGTTTTCCCGGAGGTTTCAAGGCCGCCCGGGCCCATGTTTGGGTGGACATTTTGGGCCGGGGGGTGTACAATGTCAGCAGAGCTTCCAAAGGAGAGAGACGTATGGAAGGATATCCGCTTCAAAGGGCGCTGGAAAGATACGACGACCCAAATATACCCGCCTGGGGCCAGGCGGAGGAGGAGATCGACCCCATTTTCTGGCCCATACCCGAGGAGGACGAAAAAGGACTGCCCGGCGGCGGCCTGGCCAGGCACGACATGCTCTATATCGGCGAGGGTCACAACCGGATGTACCTGATCCGGGGCGGAAAGGCGGTATGGACCTTCGACGCCGGGAAGGGCTGGGAATACGACGATATATGGATGCTCCAAACGGGCAACATCCTCTTTTCCCGGATGTACTGGGCGGCGGAGATCACGCCGGACAAAAAATTCGCCTGGCGCATGGATGCGCCGGAGGGCACGGAGATCCACACCCTCCAGCCCATAGGAAAAGACAGGATGCTTATGGCCCTCAACGCCTCGCCCCGGCCCCGGGCCCTGATCATCAACCGGCGAACGGGAGAGACGGAAATGGACAGGGAGCTGCCCTGCGGGCCGGAGGAGCCCCACGGCCAGCTCCGCCGACTGCGGCTGACAGGAGAGGGGACATATCTCATGCCCTGCCTGTCCATGGGCAGGGTGGTGGAGCTGGACAAGGATTTTCGGGAAATATGGTCCTATTCCATCCCCGGCCCCTGGGCGGCGGTGCGGCTCCCAAACGGAAATACCCTCATCACCGGCGAAAAAGAGGGGGTCACCCGGGAGGTGGACAGACAGGGGCGGACGGTGTGGGAGTATTCCCTTAGCGAGGCGCCGGAGGACATCCGCCCGGACGGCACGCAGAGCTGCGTGCGCCTTCATAACGGCAACACCCTCATCTGCTCCCGGGGCGGCGGCGGCCAAACGCCCCAGATCATAGAGGTGACCCGGGACAAAAGGATCGTGTGGGTGCTCAAGGACTGGCGGCGGCTGGGCCCCTGCACGGCGGTACAGGTGCTCAGGGAGCCGGGCCGCCCGGAGATGCCCGGGGAATGCATGCGGTAAAACACAATATATCAAAAAATAATACAGTGTAAAAATCCACAAAAATGCCCCTTCAACGCCACCGGCTGGCCCGGCCGTATATTGCGAAAGCGGCATTTTTGTGGTATACTATTGCTAAATACGTATACTCTGTATTCG
>CADAGW010000007.1 GCA_902787475.1 uncultured Eubacteriales bacterium | reverse complement strand
TCGTAGGAACCGGTGGCCTGCACCCACTCAGCCAGCAGGGTGCTCACGGGATAGTACAGGCAAGCGACCTGGTTGTTGGCGTACACGATCTTCTGCTGGTTCCAGTCCATGATCGCTCCGTCGGGATGGACATAGCCATTCTCCACCAGGGTCTTCCACAGGTTCAGCTTGTTGTAGTAGATGCCATTGAAGTAAGGATGGCTCAGCAGGCCGTCCTCGCCAACCTGCACCTGGGGATCGCCGAAGGCGCAGTCGGTCCAGTTCTTCATGGTGCCCCACTGGGCGAACAGGTAGGTGTCGTCCACGCCGTTGCCGTCGGGATCCTGGGTCTTCACGGCCTCAGCGAACGCCAGCAGGTCATCGGTGTTCTTGGGGAAGTCCATGCCGAACTTGTCCAGCCAATCCTTGCGGATAGCATCGGTCCAGATACCATCCTGGATGCCGTAGCCGGTGACGAAGGGGATGCGGCCAGTCTGGTTGGTAGACCACTTGATCATGGAAGAAGTGGCATACTGGCAGGACAGGGGCATGTAGGGATAGATGGTCTTGGCGTCGATCAGCTTGCCGGCGTCGTCCAGCGCGAACGCGAAGTCGCGGGAGGGAGACGGGAACAGGTCAGGCAGATCGTCCGCGGCGGCACGAGTGGACAGGAAGGAAGCGGTGTCGTCCACGGCCTGGTAGGAGATGTTCAGATTGAAGTGCTGCTCGAACCAGTACACGGTGGGATCCCACTCGTTGTCGATGTTCGGGATGCCGTAGTGACCAGTGATCAGGGAGAAGTCGTACTGGGTGGACATGTCGTCATAGCTGTAGTCATAGGTATCATCCGCGAAGATGATGCCGCTGGGCATGGCATCCGGGAACACGATGTCCCCGAAGTCCGGCACATCAGCCAGGGCGACGGCGCTGACCATCATCAGAGCCACAACCAGAGCTAAGAGTTTACGCATAGGGGTACCTCCTTCTAAAATATATTCGCTAACCGCTTTTGGCGGAAAACGACCGACCAAACCGTACATCAGCCCTTCACGGAGCCGGTGTACATACCAAAGATGAAGTACTTCTGCAGGAAGGGATACACGCACATGATGGGCAGCATGGCCACCACCACGCAGGCCATCTTCACGGTGATGTCGGTACCGGCCTTGAAGAACTCCTCGGTGAGCATGTTCTGGTTGCCGGCGGCGTCCATGTTGGTGGAGGACACGGTGCGGTTGAACAGGTTGTGGATCAGATACTGCACCGGGTGCTTGGCGGGGGTCTTCACATACAGCATGGCGTCGAACCAGGCGTTCCAGTGGCCCACGCCGGCGAACAGGGACAGAGCGCAAATGGTGGGCACCAGCAGCGGGATGGCGATGTAGAACATCTTCTGCACCTCGCTGGCGCCGTCCAGGTCGGCGGACTCGATAATGTCCTGGGGCATGCCCTCCACGAAGATCTTGACGATCAGCATATTATATGTAGATCCAAACGCGGGCACGATGTACACCCAGAAGCTGTCCAGCAGCCCCAGATCCTTGATCAGCATATACGCGGGAATGGTGCCGCCGCCGATCAGCATGGTGGTGATGAAGAACAGCATGTACCACTTGCGGCCGGGGATCTCATGCTTGGCCATGATATAGCCGCCGGGCACCACGAACACCAGCATGGCCGCCACGCCCAGCAAGGTACGGGCCACGGAGACCATGAAGCCGTTCAAAAGGTTGGTCTGCTTGAAGATGAACTTGTAGCTCTCAATGGTGGGCCGGGTGGGGATCAGCACGAAGTTGTGCTTTTCCACCAGCTCGCCGTAGGTGGAGAACGACATGCCCAGCACGTATATCAGCGGCAGAAAGCAGGTCAGGGTGACCAGGGTGACGATGGTATAGATGATGACCTGATAGATTTTATCCTCTGTGGTCATGCGAATGCGGTTTTTCCGGTTCCGCACGACCTGATCCTTCTTTGCCATATCCGTATCCTCCTTCTTCGATGCGCCCGATCACCACATGCCGCGGCCGGACAGCCTGCGGGAAACGTAGTTGGCGGAGATGACCAGCACCATGGAGATGATGGCCTTCATCAGACCCACGGCGGAGCCCACGGAGTACTGATAGTTCAGCAGGCCCACGCGGTATACCCAGGTGTCGATGATGTCGCCCACGGAGTACACGGAGGGGTTATAGAACAGGAGCACCTGCTCGAAATCGTTGTTGAGTATGCTGGCCAGAGCCATGATCAGGGAGAAGGACACCACGGGCAGCATCTCGGGCAGGGTGACCACCCAGGTGCGGCGCATGGGGCCGGCGCCGTCGATCTTGCAGGCCTCGTACAGCTCGGGGTTCACGTTGGTCATGGCGGCGAAGTAGAGGATGGTGCCCCAGCCCACGCCCTTCCAGATCTGGGAGCCCACGATCATGGTGATGAACTTGCCAGGATCCTGCAGGAAGTTGACGGGCTGCACGCCGATCTTACCCAGCAGCACGTTCATAAAGCCGGTGGAGGAGAAGATGCCGTACACGATGCCGTACACCACGACCCAGGAGAAGAAGTGGGGGATGTACACCAGGGTCTGGCAGATCCGCTTGTAGGCGGCGCTGGTCAGGTCGAACAGCATGATGGCCAGCACGATGGGCGGCCAGAAGGTCCACACGAGCCTGGCCACGCTCATGCGCAGCGTGTTGGTCACGGTGGCCAGTATCTCGCTGCTGGTGATCACCTTTTTGAAGTTGGCGATGCCCACCCACTCCGCTTCGGCGATGGTAAAGCCCAGCTTCACGTTTTTGAAGGCCATCATCACGCCCAGGTAAATGGTGTAATAGTGGAACAGACAGTAATACGCCATGATCACGAAAAGAATGATGTACAGCACCCAGTAGCGCTGCAGCGCCTTCTTAAACGACATGGGTTTCGGATTGCTGTCGTACCCTGAGGTCTTTTTCGCTTTGATTCCTTTTGCGCTCAAACAGCCTCATCCCTTCACAATAAATTGCACCCGTTTACCCATACATTTTATAGCATCCTTCTGTTTTTGTCTCGTACTTTTCCGTCTTTCTTACCATACAATCCGGGCTTTTTGTGTTCTGTTTATAAAATCATACTTCCATTTTCGTGGATTTTGTTGATTATCCGATCTTTTTGGGAAAATAAAAAACGGCGTTTCCCGCCCCATCTGAAACCCGCTCTTTCCCATATTGCTCTCATATCCGCTTTTTTCGTTTCCCCCGCCGCCCCTTGTTTCCCCGGGGCAAATGTGGTATACTGTCTGTGCGCCTTTACGCGCCAACGCCATACCGGGAGGGCCATGCCATGCCGCGGTCCCGCAACGTCAACCTGGGCAAAGCCGCCATATACGCCATCGTCATCAACGCCATCCAGATCGCCCTGGTGAGCGCCTTTGTGCTCTATTCCATCCTCGGCCCCGCGCCTCTGCCCCGCCTCTCCCAGGCGGTGGTGACGGTAATGGGCCTTGTGACCTGCTGGGGCGCGGTGGTGGACATCCGGGAGGCCATATCCGCCCGCCAGGTGGAGCGGGAGGCCGACATGCTGGAGGAGGCCAACCGGCGCATGGACGACCTGAACCTGACCCTCCGGGCCCAGCGGCACGATTTCATGAACCACCTGCAGGTGGTCTACGGCCTGATGGAGATGGACGAAAAGCAGGCCGCCATAGAATACCTGGACGACGTATACAAGGACCTCCAGCGGGTGGGCCGCACGTTAAAGACCGCCGTCCCCGCGGTCAACGCCCTCCTGGCCGCCAAAATGGCCGACTGCGAGGGCCGGGGCATCCGCATGGAAATGGACATCCGCTCCTCCTGGGAGGGCCTGCCGGTGGAGGGCTGGGAGATCTGCCGGGCCCTGGGCAACCTGATCGACAACGCCATGGACGCCCTGAAGAGCACCCCTTCCCCCGTCCTTTCCGTGTCCCTGGGCGAAAACCTCAAGCAGTTCACCTTCGAGGTGGCCAACAACGGCCCCCGGATCCCCCCGGAGCTCCAAAAAAGCATCTTTGAAAAGGGCTTCTCCACCAAGGCCTTAGGCCGGGGCATGGGTTTGTCCATCGTGGAGGAGATCCTCTCCTCCCACGGCGGCGAGCTGGCCCTTTCCTCTACTGCCCAGCGCACCTCCTTCTCCGGCTCCGTGCCCAAGCCCCTCTCCCCCGAGCGCTAAAACCACATCAGCTCGCACTCCAGGCGGCCGTTATACAGCCGCCTTCTTTTTTGCGCCTTCATCCTGGCGTTCCGCTCAAAGGACGGATCCCCCGAAAAGGCGCACAGCCGCCACCCCTCGTGGGCCCGCGCCATCTCGCCCAGCGCCCTTTCCACCGCCGCGGCGCTCTTTGCGTCCCCCAGCCGCTCACCGTAGGGAGGATTGCACAAAAACAGCCCCTCGCCCTCCCGGCGCACGTCTCGTAAATCCCGCGCCTCCAGCCTCACGCCTCCGATCCGGGCCTGGTGCAGGTGCCTTTTCGCCAGCTCTATGGCCTCGCCGTCTATGTCCGACCCGGCGATGTCCACCGGCCTCTCCCGCCCCGCCTCATACCGGTCCATGGCCTCCTGCCGTATGGCCGGGTCGATGCGGGTCCACTTCTCCATGGCGAATTCCCGGAACAGTCCCGGCGCCCGGTCCCGCTCGATCATCGCCGCCTCGCAGAGTATGGTTCCCGTGCCACAGCAGGGGTCGTACAGCGGCTCGTTCCCCCTTCTCGCCAGCATCGCCAGCGCCGCCGCCAGGCTCTCCCTGAGCGGCGCTTCCCCGTTCCACGTCCGGTAGCCCCGGCGGGAGAGGGCCTCCCCCGACGCGTCCAGCGCCACCGTGGCCACGTCCGAGTGGATGCTCACGTCGATCTGGTATTCGCTGCCGTCCTCCGGCAGCCACCCGCCGCCCATGGCCTGAGCCACCGCTTTTTTGACGATCTTCTGGCAGTCGCTGGGGCTCATCAGGCGGGACCTGGCGCAGTGGGCCCTGACCGGAAAGGCCGCGTCGTGGGGGAATATCTCTTTCCATGGCAGGGCTTTTACCCCCTCGAAGAGCATGTCGAAGGTCTCCGCCCGGAACCGGCCCATCTGCAAGAGCACCCTGTCCCCGGTCCGTATCCATAAGTTCGCCCGCATGGCGTCGGCCATGCTCCCCTCAAAGCATGCCCCGCCCACGCTCATCGTCTCCACGTTTTTGAGCCCCAGCCTTTTCATTTCCCGGGCCGCCAGCCCCTCCAGGCCAAAGGCGGCCCTCACGATCCACTTCATATCCCGTCCTCCGCTCTCTTCTGTATTCCCGCTATATTTCCTCATTCTTTGGAAGGCTTCACCCTCCCGGCCATCTCTCTCCGCCATGGCTTCCCCCGCCGGGGGAAGCTGTCTGCGAAGCAGACTGATGCGGGCGTCCCCCCCTCACCCATCATCCTTCATTCATCCCCGTCCACCAGCGCCATGGCCCGGGCCAAGCAGCGGGGCCAGATCGTTCATACCCAGCCATTGCGCCAGCCCCCGTGTCATTGCGAGGAGGTCCTCAGACCGACGAAGCAATCCGTCCCCCCAATCCTTCATTCACAGAACAACCATATCGCTCCCCGCAATGGCTTCCCCCACTGGGGGAAGCTGTCCGCGAAGCGGACTGATGAGGGCGTCACCCCTCACCCATCTTCCTCATTCGTCCCCGTCCACCAGCGCCCTGGCCTGGGCCAATATGGCCTCCTCCGCCAGCACGCTCTCCACGTTCACAAACGTCGGCAGGGCCAGCGCCTCGCCGCCCACGTCATACGTCACGCCCTCCACCTGGATCTCCACCGACTGCACCCCGTCAAACTGGGCGCAGGTCAGCGCCAGGGCCCGCAGGGCCTGCCGTCCGCCGTCCTCGTTTTCAAACAGCGCCAAAAACTCCCTGGTAAAATTCACCACCACGTGCCCGTTTTCCTGCTTCACGCCGATCAAACCGCACCCGGAGGGCAGGGGATTTTCCAGGGGGCTCATGGCGGACGGCCCCTTGATCAGCTCCACCACGGCGGTCTCCACGTCCCCCTTGCCGTATACCATCCGGCTCACCGGCACGATCACGGATCCGGTCTCCCCGGCGAAATACAGCGTCACCACGTCCGCCTGGCTGGGCAAAAGTCCGTCATCCCGGCCCTCCAGATTGATGCTGTCCCTTTTCAGCGCCCCGCCTATGGCCGTGCCGCACTGAAGGCTGTCCTTCTCCCGCCCGGCCACCCGGATCTTCACCTGATCCACCGTGGGAAACTCCGTCAGCGTCTGCACGATGGCCTCCACCATGTTCCTCTCCGCCGCGGCGTCCGTAAAGCTGTCCGCCTCCCGGCTCATATCCAGCGTGGCCGTGCCCCCGGATATGTCCAGATCCAGCTTGGTGTTTTCCGGGATCACGGGCCGAAGCCCAAGCCTCGCCGCCTCCATGTCGTTGGCGGGAGAGTCCACCATCATCTCCAGCGTGGCCCGGGCCACCCCGGGCTGGGAGGCGATGGTCTTCATCACCGGCACCAGATACCCGTAATTGTCCTGAAAATACACCACCGTGCTCACCAGCTTTTCGCTGACCGGCCTCTCCCCCTCCGCCGTCCAGGGCACGGGGGTCTCCACTGCCCCGGGCGTGGGCAGCGCCTCCGCCCCGTCCTCATTTCCCTTGCCCCACAAGCCCCACACACAGCACATCGCCACCGTCAGAGCCAGCAATACCGCCGACAGGGCATACAGCCTGCGCTGATCCGAAAGACCCTTCATGCCATACCCTCCTCGCCTGGTTTTGTCCACGGCAAGTCTATTCCCCCGTCCTCCTCCATAGAACCCGCTTAAATGCGGTTGCCAAATTCCCGTTTCCGCGGTATAATAATGTATATTCATCCCTTCATACCGTTCCGCTTCCAAACGGCGGACCCAAGGAGCGGAATGCTTCGCCCTCCTGTATGACCTCCTCTCCATGACAACCGGGTGATCCCTGTGTCATTGCCAGGAACGAAGTGACGAAGCAATCCGTTCCCCATTTCCGCCGTGTATATGCGGAACCCTTTCAAATACCCATGGATCGGAGGATACACATATGCCCCTTGACGGAGTCATGCTGGGCTTCGCGGCCCGGGAGCTGGACGCCCTGCTGGCGGGAGGCCGGGTGCAGAAGATCACCCAGCCGGAGCGGGACGAGCTGGTACTGGCCGTGCGCAGCCTGGGAGAGATCCATCATATATTATATACGGCCAACGCCGCCAGCCCCCGGCTTCAGGAGATCACCTCCCGAAGGAACAACCCCCTGGAGCCCTCCGCTTTTTTGATGATGCTCAGAAAGCGCTTAAACGCCGCCCGGGTCCTCTCCATCCGCCAGATCGGCGGCGACCGGGTGGTGGACACCGCCCTTGAGATCGTGGACGAGATGGGCGACGTGGTGGAGCGTACCCTCACCATAGAGTGCATGGGCAAATACTCCAACATCATCCTGGTGGGCGGCGGCAAAATATTGGAGAGCGCCCGCCGGGTCAGCGAGGACATGAGCCGGGTCCGGGAGGTGCTTCCCGGCCTTCCCTACCAGCGGCCCCTCTCGGACAAGCTGCCCTACGACCAGCTGGACTCCGACTCCCTGGCCGCCGCTCTCTCCCCCCACGCCGGGGAGCCCGCCTGGAAGGCCTTGTCCGCCTGCGTGTCCGGCCTGTCCCGACAGACCGCCCGGGAGGTCTCCGTCCGCTTTGACGGCGACCCGGACCTGCGCCTCATGGAGACGGAGCGCTACGCCGCCTTCGCCGCCTCGTTTTTGACCCACCTGGACCGGCTCAAAAGCCCCCGGGTCATACACGCCCAGGACGGGAGCCTTCTGGACGTGACCCCATTCCCCTACCTCCAGTACGCGGGCATGCCCTGCGAGGAATATCCCACGGTGTCAAAGGCCCTTGAGGCCTTCTACGAGGGGAGGGATCTGGCGGACCGCATCGCCCAGCGATCCACCGCCCTGCGCCGCACATTAAAAACCCACCTTGAGAGGTGCGAGCGGAAGCTGGCCCTCCAGGCCGACGCCCGCAAGGACGCGGACAAGATGGAGGAATACCGGATCCGGGGCGAGCTGCTCACCGCGCACCTGGGCCAGATCCCCCGTGGCGCGGACAGGATTGTCCTGCCCAACTACTACGACCCGGAGGGCGGCGACATGGAGATCCCGCTGGATGTCAAGCTCTCCCCCGCCGCCAACGCCCAGCGCTGTTTTAAGCTCTACCAGAAGGCCAAGTCCGCCCAGCGGCTGGCCCAGGAGCAGATCGAAAAGACCACCTCCGAGATCGGATACCTGGAAAACCAGCTCTACAACCTGGACAAGTGCGAGGGCGAGAGCGAGCTGATGGAGATCCGCAGCGAGCTGGCCCACCTGGGCTACGTCAAGGAAAACACCTCCCGCCGCCAGCAAAAGAGCCTGCCCCCCTCCCAGCCCCTCAAATTCACCTCCCCCGACGGCACGGTGATCCTGGTGGGCAAAAACAACCTGCAAAACGATAAGATCACCGGCGAGGCCCGGGGCGAGGAGACCTGGCTGCACGTAAAGGACATGCCCGGAAGCCACGTGATCGTCATATCCGAGCACCCCAGCATGGAGACCATACTCTTTGCCGCCTCCCTGGCCGCCCGCTACAGCAAGGGCGCCGCCAACGCCAAGACGCCGGTGGACTACACCAAGAAAAAGTACGTCAAAAAGCCCTCCGGGGCCAAGCCCGGCTTCGTGATCTACACCCACCAAAAGACCCTGATGGTGGAGCCCATGCGGGAGGATCCCTGACATTTATGTTTCTGCGGGGCAATCCCTGATCCCCCCGCGCAGCCCCATCCAACCCGGAGACCGCCGAAACTGAGGCCGCCCATGAACGAAAGAGAGATCCTTTTATACCACTCCCTCAAGGGCCTGCATCTTCTGGACAAAGCGCCCAAGATGCAGATCGTCCGGGACATATGCGGCCTTCAGGCCCAGTTCTCCCGCAATCCCCAGTATTCCCTGTGGCTCCGGGCCTCGGACTATCACCCGGACACCTGGGGCGACGGCCTTTGCAAGCTCTGGTCCCACCGGGGCACCATGTACGTGGTGCCCCTGGACGAGGCGGGAGTGCACCTTGCCGCCCTGGGGACCCCCGCCCATTTCGTGGAGGGGGCCTGGGGCCTGACCCGGCGGGAGATGGAGTACTGGTCCGCCTTCCTCATCGATCGGATCCAGTCGGGCACCACCTCCCGGGACGGCCTGAAATCCGCCTGCCTCGGTCACGGCATGAGCGATGAGCTCCTTGGCCGGGTGTTCTACGGATGGGGCGGTCTGATCCGGGAAATGGTGCTCCGCGGCATGATCCTCATGAAAACCGGTACCCAAAAGGAGTATTTTGTGCCCCAAAATGTACCGTTTTGGGACCAAAACGAGGCCAAAAAGGCCCTTTTTGAGCGCTATTTCGCCCACTTTGGGCCCGCCTCCATCGACGATTTCCGGCATTTCTTCACTCATTTCCGATCTGCTCAGGACGGCCCCCTGCTGGACTCCGTCCTCTCTGGCCTGTGCCGCACGGTGATAGACGGCGCCGCCTACTACCACGCCCAGCCCCTCACAGAGGACGGCCCGCTCCCAGAATGCGTGCTGGTGCCCGGCTTCGACGCCCTCATATCCGGCTATCACGACCGCTCCCGCATGATCGACGACGCCCACAAGCGCAAGCTGGTCAACATGGCCGGCATCGTGTTCCCCTCCGTGCTCCTTCGGGGCCGCCTCAGGGCCCGCTGGAAGATCGAGGGAGACAAGGTCGTCGTGACCCCCTTCGAGCCCCTCCTCAAAAAGGACGAAGCCGCCCTTCGCCGCTCCGTCCGCTCCCGCCTCTCCCCCGCCGTCCGCCAGGTGGAATTCCTGCCGCCCTGCTGACAGGGCCGGATTGGCTCCGGCTTCATCGGGACAGGGCTCAGTTGAACTTCGCTTCCAATGAAAATGCCGGTTTTGTCCCCATTTGGGTGAACCGGCCCGGGGTTTTTGGTTGATTTCCCGAACAAATGAGCGTATAATGTATGTCCGGGCCCGCCGCCAGGCGGCTCGCAGATCGGAGGATCATACAATGAAAAGATGGCTCGCCCTCTTGGTGGCCGCCCTGATCCTGGGCGGATGTTTCAGCGCCATGGCCCTGGCAGACGAGGTGGAGGTGGCTCCGCCCTCTCTGCCCGTCACCCGTGTGGCTCCCCCCGTCCGCAATCCCGCCTCGGGCAGAACGGGCGACGTGGCCAACTCTGCGCTGACCCTGACCCCCTCCGCCGCCCCGTCCCTGGGCAAGGCCGTGACCTGGTCCTGCTCCCTGGCCGGCGGCATTTCCGCCAGCTCCTACCACTATCAGGTGTGCCTGCAGGACACGGCCAACAATGCCCTGGAGATCCTCTGGTACAGCGAGGGGGAGGGCAGCACCTTCACCTATACCTGCTACCAGCCTGGCCGATTCCATCTGTACGCCGACGCGGTGAACGCCAACGGCACCGTGGTGGCCAGCCAGTATACCATATTCGACGTGGCTGACGATCCCGGCGCGGTGTCCCTGAGCAAGCGGGTCAGCGAGGTCGCCGCCCAGTGCAAGTCCTCCGCCAGCGGGGATTACGCCATCGCCCTGTGGCTCCACGACTGGATCGTGAACCACTGCTACTACGACCTGGACAACCGCCGCTTCGCCGCGGAGGATCTGTTCTTCAGCGGCGTGTGCGTGTGCGACGGCTACAGCAAGGCCTACCAGCTGCTCCTTCAGGCCTGCGGCCTTCAGACCATGCGGGTCACCGGGGGCAGCCACGCCTGGAACGCCGTGAGGATCAACGGAGACTGGGTGCATGTGGACACCACCTGGGACGACCCCTCCGGCGCGTCCACCGCCGTGTCCGGCCAGGAGACCCACAACTATTTCGGCCTGAACGACGCCATCATGCAGCTGGATCACACCTACACGCCCCCTGTGGCCTGCACCTCCCTGGCCCACTGCTACGCATACAAAACCGGGGAATACAGAACCTGGCTGTACTACATGCTCACCGACCCCTCCTCCCAGACCCTGAACAAGCAGCTCAGCGCGGGCTTCTGTGAGTGGGACGGGGACACCAAGGGCAAGGCTGTGATCTCCGTGGGCTCCGGCGGCAGGATCCGGTATTACAACGCCTCCACCACCGCCGGGCGGCGCATGCTGACCCTTGGCGCGGCCCTTCTGCAGATGGACACCTGGAACATGCTGGGAAGCTATCCCATATCCCTAAAAACCGTTTACAACGCCTCCACCTACAAGGTACACGTGTCCGCGGACCTGAGCGCGTATACGCTGAAGCTGCCGGGGGATGTCACCCGGATCGAGGCCGGCGCGTTCCAGGGGGATACGGGGGTCTTGGCCGTGGAGCTGGGAGAGAACGTAAATCAGATCGGGGAGAGCGCCTTCTCCGGCTGCTCCCATCTTTTGAAGGTGGTGGCCCCCGCCAGTCAAATGACCATCGCCTCCAACGCCTTTACCGGCGCGCACAGCAAGCTGACCTTCTTCTGCGCAGCGGGGAGCGCCGCGGAGACCTTCGCCAGGGGAAAGGGCTTTTCCGTATATCACCCCTGACCGCAAAACCGTTCATCGCCTGCATGCCCGCATTTGAGGAACGGACTGCTTCGTCACTTCGTTCCTCGAAATGACAGCAGGGTGATTTCATGTCATCGCGAGGCGGTCAAAGACCGGTGAAGCCATCCACAGCCCCGATCCATCGCCAGAAAGCAAAACCGTACAGAATTCACGCCCGGCTCGCCGCCGGGCATGATTTGTTCCATTCGTTCATTTATAGGATTGATATAGGATTGACATTTTCATCCTCTGCCTATATAATTTATCTATCGGAACCGGATCCCCAGTCACAGAAATGGAGGATGACCATGAAAAGGCTGCTTGCGCTGCTTCTCACTGCTTTGCTGATTCTCCCCTGCCTGGCGGGCACGGCGTTTGCCGAGGGCATCTCCCTGACGCCTCCCTCCCATCCCACCGGCGGCGTCCCCGTATCCATGCTTACCCCCGGGGAAATCACGCCCACGGATGCGTCCAATGCCAACAGATATACCCTGAGCACCAGCAGGACGCCCACCATGGGCCAGACCACCACCTTTACCGTGATGCCCAACAGCGGCTCCGGCATCACCCAGTGCAAGTTCCAGATGTGCATAGACGACGAGTTCAAGGCTGGCGAAGGCTACGTATCCACTCTCTGGATGGACAAGGTCTGGAAGGGCACCTCCTTCAGCTACACCTTCTATCAGCCGGGCGAGTACTGGCTCTACGTCACCTGCGGCAACTCCGGCGGGTCCATCGTCGAGGAGGGTTGGGCCACCCATTTCACCGTGGCCCCCAATTCCTCCGCCCCGTCCCTGCAGAAGAAGGTGGCCGAGGTGGCCGCCCAGTGCCGCGCCAGCGTGTCCGGCGAATACAACCAGGCCCTGTGGCTCCACGACTGGATCACCAGCCACTGCTACTACGACCTGGCGCTGGAAAACTATTCCGCCGAGGCCCTGTTCTTTAAGGGCACCACCGTGTGCGACGGATACAGCAAAGCCTATTCCCTGCTGTTGTCCGCCCTGGGCATACAGAACGTGCGGGTGTTCGGCGACGAGACCCTGAACCACGCCTGGAACGCCGCCCGCATCGAGGGCAACTGGTGCCAGATCGACGCCACCTGGGACGACCCCTCCGGCGCCTACACCGCCGTGTCCGGCGACGAATGCCACGACTATTTCGGGCTGAACACCTACTTCATGAGCCTGGATCACCCCCACTCCGCCCCGGTCAGCTGCACGTCTCTTGCCAACTGCTATGTATACCGCACCAAGCAGTACAAAACATGGCTGTATTACGCCCTGCTGGATCCCAATTCCGAAACGGTATACAGCCAGCTGTCCGCCGGAAAGTATGACTTCAATGCCGACACCAAGGGTCGGATGGTCATCGATATCAGCACTCTGACCTATTACGACGGCTATACATATCCGAATTACGTCAATGGCAAGTTTGAACTGGCGACGGCCTGCCTGCAGGAGGAGAGCTTTCAGATCTTGAACCGGTTCACGGTGCCGGTCAGGTGCGTCTACGATTCCTCCACCTTCAAGATCCGCTGTATCGCCAACCTGGACGAGTATACCCTGACCCTGCCCTCCGCCCTGACCAGCGTGGACGCCCAGGCCTTCCAGAACGCCTCCGGCTTCCTGGCCGTGAAGCTGGGCGAGGGCGTGAAGTCCATAGGCAGTCTGGCCTTCGCCAACTGCCCCACACTGGTCAAGATCGTGATACCCTACAACCAGGTCTCCATCGCCAGCGACGCCTTCCAGGGGGACAACCGGTACCTGGTGATCGTGTGCCATCAGGGCAGCGCCGCGGACAGCTACGCCCGGAGCAAGGGCATGTGGTATCAGTACAACTGATTCTACCCATCGAAATGATCGAACTTCGGAGAACGGATTGCTTCGTCACTTCGTTCCTCGCAATGACACGCGGGTGTTTCCATGTCATTGTGAAGCGGTCAAAGACCGGGCGAAGCAATCCGTAACCTCAATCGTTCGTTTAGACGCAGAATGTATCAATACACAGCGCAAAAAGAGCGCCGCGGCGGGTTTTGCCGGGGCGCTCTTTTTTCGTATGAGGTTATGTTCTTGTACGGTAGGCGATAAAGCCCTCCAGGTTGTCGTGGTCGCTGGCGAACACCACCGGAGCGCCGGTGATGCGCAGGGCCGCCAGGAATATGGCCGCGCCGCAGTGTATGATGTCCGCCCGGTTGGCGGAGAGGCCGTGGATGGTCCGCCGCTCCTGCACGGTCATGGCCATCAGGGCGTCGTACCAGGCCTGGGCCACGCCGGGCGTCAGGGGGCAGCCCTCTATGGCCCCGGGGCTGTATTTGTCCACCCGCCGGGTCATGGCCGCCAGGGTGGTGATGGTGCCGCCCACGCCGATCCACTTTTCCACGCCCATGCCGGAGAAGGGGGCAAGCTGGGGCCGAAGGGCCTCCTCCACCCGGGAGAGAAGCTCGTCACGGCCCATTTTTCCCCATTTCAGGTTCATGCGCACGGCCCCGGCGTTGACGCTTACGAACCGTTCCGCCGCGCCGTCCCGGCCCACGATGACCTCGGTGCTGCCGCCGCCGATGTCCAGTATGCCGCACCGGCCCCGGGGCGCCGCGCCCATATACGCAAGGCGGGCCTCCATATCGCCCGCCATCACTTCGATCGGTATGCCCGCCAGCAGGGAAAGCTGGCCGGAATTTTTCGCGTCCCGCATGGCGCTGGTGCCAAAGGCAAAAACCTGTCCGGCCCCCAGCCGCGCCGCCTCGTCCCTGAGCATGCGCATGGCGCGGGCGGTGCGCTCCATGCCCTCCAGAGTCATATTCCCATCCACCACGGCCTCCATCAGCCGGGTGGTCACGGTGCGGCGGCACACCACGCGGGTCGCCCCCTCCACATCCGCAACCATCATGCGGACCGAATTGGAGCCCACGTCCAGTACCGCCACCCGATTTTGCATATGTGCCCCCCTAATTGCCGTCCTCGAAAACGATCTCGCCAGGCATGAGCAGGCCCAGCTTGTCCCGGGCTTCCCGGATGATGTATTCGTCGGTGTCCATGAAGTCCAGCTTGCGCTCCAGGGCGGCCTTGCTGTTTGCCAGGCTCTCCCGCCGGGCCTCCAGATCGGTCAGGGTCTCGTTTTGAAGGCGCAGATAATAGGCCTGGCTGGAGTACACGCACACCGCCACCACCGCGAAGAGCGCGGTGAGGATCAGCCAGAACCGGGGCTTTAACGTTCTCTTTCCTTTCGCCATCTATATCCCGCCATTCATGTCGTCCTGATAAATATCCTTCTATTCGACATCCTTCGCCGTTTTCCTGCCTGAAAACGGATCATTTGAAAATTTTTTGCCAGATTTTTGTACTGCGCGCCAGGCCCGCCAGTCTGCCTGCGGCCCGGACGGCCAGAAAAAGGGGCACCCTGGGCCCGGCCATAAACAGCGCCAGGCCTATGAGCCAGGCGATCAGCTGATACCACCGCGCCTCGCCCCAGCTGGCCCTGAGGGAAAAGGCCATATAGACCGCCGCCGCGCCCAGGGCAAAGGCCGCATCGCACAGAAGGGACAAAAGCCGCCCCGCCTCCATGCGGCGCTTGATATACTCCGTGAGGCAGAGCCAGGCCCCGCCCGCCGCGCCGGAGAGGAGCATCACCACGAATACCTGCCACTGGCCGCCGGTGGCGCGCATCAGCGGAGGATGCGGCGGAGCAGCGCGCCCTTTTCCCGCCGGTCCGCGTAAGAAAGGGCGTCGATCTTGCCCTGCACCCACATTTTTCCGTTGTCCAGGCTCAGCTGGCCGATCTTCAGCCCCGACCCCAGCACGGTCAGCGGCCCGTCCTGGGTGGACAGGGCCACCATCTCCTCGTTGAAGCTGTCCACCTCCGTGACGCCCGTCACCGTGAGGGTGGAGCGCCCCATCAGGGTCAGTCCATACTGCTTTTCCGCCTCCGGCATACCGCCACCTCCCGGGGCAGTGTATGCCGGGGGATCGGGGGCTATGTCACAGCCGGGCGTATACCGCCGCGGTGCGGGGGTAGAGGCTCACGGTCATATCCTCCATGGCCTCGCCCGCCTGGTCGTGGAAGCCGCCGTAGGCGGGATCGTCGGTGGAGAAGAGCTTCTTCCAGGGGCCCTTTTCCGCGCCGGGCACGGTGAAGCTCTCTATGGTGTGGTCGGGATTGAAGTTGAAGGCGAAGATGAGGCCGCCCTTTTCGTAGACCAGCAGCTTGCCCATCTCGTCGATCCAGAGGTTTTTCAGATCCTTTTTGCCCGGCACCCTGTACTTTTTCATCAGGGCCAGCATGTCCCGGTCGAAAGCGCCCAGCTTCTGGTACTTCAAAAAACCGTTGTCCGCCAGGGACCACTGCCTGCGGGCGTAGTGGGTGCTCCAGCCGTTGCCCTCCCGGGGGAAGTCGATCCACTCGGGGTGGCCAAACTCATTGCCCATGAAGTTCAGATAGCCGTCGCCCGCCAGGGAGATGGTGATCAGCTTGATCATTTTGATCAGGGCGATGCCCCTGTCCAGGGTGGGGGTGTGGTACTGGTTGTCCATGCCGGTGTACATCTCCGCGTCCAGCATGCGGAAGATGAGGGTCTTGTCCCCCACCAGGGCCTGGTCGTGGCTCTCGCAGTAGCCTATGCACTTCTCCATGGGGCGACGGCGGGTCAGCTCGAACCACATGTCCCCCATGCCCCACTGCTCGTCCGCGCGGTCCTTCACCAGCTTGATCCAGTAGTCCGGTACGCCCATGTTGAGCCGGTACTTCATGCCGATGCCGCCCCAGGCCCGGGGCAGGCACAGCCCGGGATAGCCGCTCATCTCCTCCGCCACGGTGACGGCGTCGGGATTCACCTCCCGGATCAGGTCCGTGGCCATGGACAGGTAGCACAGGGCGTCCTCGTCCACGCTGCCGTCGAAATAGTCGTCGTAGCTGGTGTAGGCCTTGCCCAGGCCGTGGTGATAGTAGAGCATGGAGCCCACGCCGTCGAAGCGGAAGCCGTCGAAGCGGAACTCGTCCATCCAGTATTTGAGGTTGGATAGGAGGTAGTGGGCCACCTCCGGACGGCCGTAGTCGTAGAGCCGGGAGCCCCAGGCGGGGTGGGAGCCGGAGCAGTAGAGGTGGCCGGTGCCGTCCATGTCGCAGATGCCGTCCCGGGTGTTGTCGGAGGTGTGGGAGTGGACCACGTCCAGAAGCACCCGAAGGCCCAGGCCGTGGGCCGTGTCCACCAGGGCCTTGAGATCGGCGGGCTTGCCGTACCAGAAGGCCGGGGCGAAGGGATTGGTGACCTGATAGCCGAAGGAGGCGTAGTAGGCGTGGGACTGTATGGCCATCAGCTGCACGGCGTTGTAGCCGTCCTTCTGGATGCGGGGCAGTACGTTCCGGGTGAACTCCTCATAGCTGCCCACGCCCCCTTCCTCCCTGGCCATGCCCACGTGGGCCTCGTAGATGAGAAGGGGATCGGGGGCGGCCTTGGGCTTCAGGGTGTGCTTCCACTGGTATTCGTCCTCGGGCACCACGGCGGAGAGCTGGAAGGTGGTCTTGTCCTGCTCCACCTGGCGGGCCCAGGCGCTGACCCGGTCAAAGTAATCATTGCCCCGGTTTACGGCCAGGAGATACCGTTGGCCCGGACGCACGTCAAGACCGTTCAGCCGCACCTCCCACACGCCGCCGTCCAGGCGATTCATGGGAAGAGAGCCCCGGTCCCAGCCGTTGAAGTCGCCGATCAGGTGCACCTGGTCGGCCCCGGGCAGCCATTCCCGCATCACGTAGCCGTTTTCATCCTTCTGAAGGCCAAAATACATGTGCCCGTTGCCGAACTCGCTGGGCATTTTGCCGCCCAGTATGTATTCTCTCTTTTTGTCAAGCCGCTCCAGCCTTTCGCAGATGGCCTGTTTGTAGGGCTTCAGATAGGGATCGACGCTGAACAGACGGTAATTCGGATATTTTTTCATATTTTCTTCCTCATTTCTTTCTTTCATTTGGATGTGGGTCGGTCTATAATCGTTAAAAAGGGAGGTGACGCCCGGTGGAACGCTTTGTATCCTCCGCCCGACAGTTCAAAAACGTGCGGTCCCTGACCAAGGCCGGCATGCTCCTGGCCGCGCAGGTGCTCCTGGGGCTCATCGCGTCCATTCCCGTGGGGCCCTATATCCGCATATCCTTTGGATATCTGGCGCTGTGCCTGGTGGGAGCGGCGCTGGGCCCGGCCATGGCCGCCGCCAACGGGGCGCTGGCGGACGTGATCGGGCATCTGCTCAAGCCCACAGGCCCCTACATCCCCGGCTTCACCATCACCGGACTGGTCAGCGGGATGATATACGGGTATATGCTCTACAAAAGGGACATAAGCGTCAAGCGGGTGCTGCTCACCAAGCTGGCGATCGACCTTGTGTGCAATCTGCTGCTGAACACCCTGTGGCTCAACATCTGGTACGGCAAGGCCTTTTTCGCCATACTGCCCGACAGTATATGAAGGGTCGGAAAATCTCCTTACAGACAGAACCATCGGTTCCCGGTATGTATTTTCCATCTCATCCAGTATCGGACCAATGCGCTCATATGAAAAATCACTTTGCAGAAGTTCTTCGAACCTTTCTCTAAACTTTTCCCTAAATGAAGGATTCCTGGAAAGCCTCGAAAAATATACCGTGGACGTGCTCGGCAGGTACAACCCGGTGAAAAAGGAGAAGCGACATGTTCAGAACGGGTAAGTGGACACGAAAGAAAGGACGGCAGCTGGGCGAGATCACGCTCATGCTGCTGATGGTGCTTTCTCTGCTGTGCGCCCAAGCGCCTGCTGCCTTTGCCGCGGACGACGCAGGAGAGCCGGAGACGGTGGTATCCG
>CADAGW010000006.1 GCA_902787475.1 uncultured Eubacteriales bacterium | reverse complement strand
GGTTTCTTCACATTAGGTGTATCCAATGTTTTATATGCGAACCCTTATATTGTCAGTTGTTATTCTGAATTTTATGCAAAGGTCAGACAGTACTCCAAAGAGAAGAAGATCGCAGGAACTGAGCTGCTTAACGATGAATATCTGTTCGTAAGAGCTGATTCCAATACTTTGACCGAAACATACTCTGATGTAATCACTGAACTTGAGAAGCCTGAATATTCAATTGAAGGTTTGGGAACAAAGACGAAGTTCATTGCTAAATACTTTGGTGTTGTTCCGTGGTACAGCAAGAGCGAGAATGAATACGAAGAACAGCAGTCCCGCAAGATGACTATGCAGGCTCTTGAATCCGAAGCAAAGGGTTATTCGTATCCTACGAGATTATCGCCTATACCTGAGCAGATGAAGATTCCGTCCTCCGCGAGGAAGGGCCGCGCCAGGGCGGAGAGGGGGATGCCCATCATCATGCTCTCCATCAGCCGCTCGCTGCCCTCGCCCATGGCGTCGGTCTGGTCCGCGTGGCTCATGGGAGAGGACTGTATCATATCGGCGACCAGGGCTTTGCCCTTGGGGTGCTTCAAAAGCTGGCCGATGGTGGTGTATTCGGTGACGGGGAAGGTGAGCTCCACGGTGCCCTGCACCTGAACCGTGGCGCAAAGGCGGATGTCCCGGCTGCTCTCGCCAATCTCGATGACGAATTCGCCGCTCTCCACGAAGAAATCGTGGCACCGGGGCTCCCAGTAGGCGAAGGCCCGCTTGGAGAGGGTGAAGGAGACGGTCTTTGTCTGGCCGGGGGCGAGGGCGGTCTTTTCAAAGTCCCGAAGCTCCCGGACGGGGCGGCGGACGGAGGATTCCACGTCCCGGACGTACAACTGGACAACGGCCTTGCCGGGGAGCGGGCCGTCGTTGGTCACGTCCACGGAAACGGTGAGGGCGTCCCGGTCGGTGAGGCTGGATTTGTCCAGGCGCAGGTTCGTGTAGGCGAAGTGGGTGTAGCTCAGGCCGTGGCCGAAGCAGAAGGCCACGGGCATTTCCTTTTTGTCGTAGTAGCGGTAGCCCACGAATATGCCCTCGGCGTAGGTGACCGCGCCGTCCTCGCCGGGGAAGTTGAGGTAGGAGGGGTTGTCCTGCAGGCGGAGGGGCCAGGTCTCGGCCAAATGGCCGCTGGGGTTGACCGCGCCGAAGAGAAGATCCACGCTGGCCGCGCCCACCTGCTCGCCGCCCAGGTACATGCACAGCACGGAGGGGACCAGGGAAAGCCAGGGCAGCTCCACCGGGGAGCCGCCGTGGAGCACCACCGCGGTGCGGGGATTGGCGGCGGAAACGGCGGCGATCAGCTCGTTTTGGTTGTCCGGCAGGCGCATGTGGTCCCGGTCCGCGCCCTCGGACTCGAAGGCGTCGGGCAGGCCCGCGAAGATCACGGCCACGTCGCAGGAACGGGCGGCCTCCATGGCCTGGGCCAGGAGGGCGGGGTCGGTGTCGTTGGAGTGGGCGTCATAGCCCCGGGCGTAGAAAACGGCATCGCCCGCGGCCTCAATGGCGGAGACGGGGTGGGGGACGTTTATGTGGCTGGAGCCCGCGCCCTGATAGCGGGGCTTGGCGGCGAATTCGCCGATGAAGGCCACCTTTTGGCCGGGGCGGAGGGGGAGAAGGCCCCCTTCGTTTTTCATGAGGACGGCGCATTCGCCGGAAAGGGCGCGGGCCAGGCGGCGGCAGGCGTCCCGGTCGATGGAGGCGTCGGCCTTTTTGGCGGAAAGGGTGTCCGATACGAAGGTGAGGACGCGGAGGACGGCCCGGTCAAGATCGCTTTCGGACAGCTCGCCCCCGCGGACGGCCCGGAGGATGTCCTCGCCCGTGGCGTTGGGGCCGCCGGGCATTTCCAGATCCAGTCCCGCCGCCACGCCCCTGGCGCGGCTCTTGACCGCGCCCCAGTCGGTGACCACGAAGGCGTCGGAGCCCCAGTCCGTGCGGAGTATGTCGGTGAGCAGGGTCTTGTTTTCGGCACAGAAGGTGCCGTTGATGGCGTTGTAGGCGCACATAAGACTGCGGGTATGGCCCTTTTTCACCGCCGCCTCGAAGGCGGGGAGGTAGATCTCCCGGAGCGTGCGCTCGTCCAGGTTGGAGGTGCCGCTCATGCGCAGGGTCTCCTGGTCGTTGCAGGCGAAGTGCTTGCAGCAGGCGGCCACGCCCTCGCTCTGGAGGGCGGAGACGTAGGAGGCGGCCATCTCGCCGGCCAGGTACGGGTCCTCGGAGAAGTATTCAAAGTTGCGGCCGCAGAGGGGGCTTCTCTTGATGTTGAGGCCCGGGCCCAGCAGCATGGCCACGTTTTCGGCCTGACATTCCTGACCCAGGGCGTGGCCCAAGCGCTCCATCACGCTTCGGTCGAAGGAGGAGGCCAGGGCGGCGGCGGTGGGGTAGCACACGGTCTCGATGCTCTTGTTGATGCCCAGATGGTCGCCCTCTCCCTCCTGCTTGCGCAGGCCGTGGGGGCCGTCGCACATCATCACAGAGGGCACGCCCAGTCGGTCTATGGCCTTGGTGCGCCAGAAGTCCCGGCCCGAGCAGAAGGCGGCCTTTTCTTCCAGGGTCATTTGGCGGAGGATATCGTTGGGATTCATGCGGTTCACTCCTATCTCGTATGCGTCAATGATATGAATTGAAGAACGGATTGCTTCGTCACTTCGTTCCTCGCAATGACAATGGGTTGATTGTTTCACTGCGGGCAATCCTCGTTCCATTGCACGGAAACAGAGCGGATATTACCAGGTGGGGACGTCCTTAAGCTCCCGGCGGTAGTCCCTGTAGCATAAGACGAGGGCGGCCACGGCGGAGAGGACGGTGGTGACGGTGCCGGCAAATATGACGCCGTACATCTTAAAGAGCCAGTTCATGACGAACAGGGCGGGGATGTAGACGATGCCCTTTTCCAGGAGGGACACGATGATGGCCTGGGTGGACTTGCCGGAGGCCTGCAGGTAGGTGGCGCAGATCTGGTAGAAGCCGAAGAAGGGGCCGATGACGATGGAGGCCAGCAGGCACACCCGGCCGATGCCCAGGACGTTGGGGTCGTCCAGGAAGGCATATAGCAGCGGGTCGCGGAAGATCAGGCACAGGGCGGAGAGGATCGTGCCCGCCGCCACGGCCAGGGCGGTGGTCTTTATGAGGATCTCGGTGAGGCGCTTGTGGTTTTTGGCGCTGTAGTGGAAGGAGATGGCGGGCTGCATGCCCATGCACACGCCCATGACGGTCATGGAGATGAGCTGGCCGATGCGGCCGGCCACGCTCTGCCCGGCCACGGCGATGGAGCCGTAGCGCATCATGAGGTTGTTGGCCACAGTGCCGGAGACGGAGCCCAGCACCGTGGAGCAGCTAAGCGGCAGGCCCAGGCCAAGGACGGTCAGGACCACGGCCTTTTCAAGGGAGATGTCCCGGGGGGAGACGGAGTAGATCTTTCCCTTGGTACGCAGGAAGTAGGCGTAGTAGACCAGGCTCACCGCGTTGGCGGCCACGGTGGCCACCGCCGCGCCGGTGACGCCCATGTGGAAGGCGGAGATGAGCAGGGGGTCAAGGACGATGTTGAGGACGGTGCCCAGCATGTTGCCGATCATGGAGTCGGTGGTGGAGCCGTCGGCCCGGATGAGGGCGGGCACCACGTTGGTGAGCATGATGACGGGCGCGCCGATGGCGATGACGCGGAGGTATTGGGCGGTATATTCCTGGGTGTCGTCGTTGGCGCCGAGAAGGCCGCAGATGGGGGTCATGAGGGGCAGCACCACGGCGGCAAAGAGGAGGCCAACCATGAGGGCGCCCCACGCGCAGAAGGCGCTGATCTTTTTGATGCGGCTGTAATCCCCCTTGCCCAGGGACAGGGAGATGGCCGTGCAGCCGCCGTTGCCCAGCAGCACTCCCAGGCCCGAGAGGATGGAGAACATGGGGGAGGCCAGGGTCACGGCGGCGACTTTGTTGGCGTCGCCGGTCTGGCCGATGAAGAACACGTCCGCCATGTGGTAGATGACCATCACCAGCATGATGAGTATGGCCGGGACGCACAGGCGGCCCGTCAGGGTCCAGAAGGAGCCGGAACGGAGCATTTCTTCGTTTGTACGGGCGTTTTGCTTTTGCATGGGGGAGGCCTCCTTTGCCTGCCTTATGGCTTTCCGTTTGTAT
This sequence comes from uncultured Eubacteriales bacterium, assembly GCA_902787475.1. Taxonomy (GTDB): domain Bacteria; phylum Bacillota; class Clostridia; order Christensenellales; family Aristaeellaceae; genus RUG13279. Next base: position 29,818 of record CADAGW010000006.1, on the reverse strand, counting down.
TGTATCAGCTTTGGGCGGAGGTTTCTATATTTGATTCCGACTTTTTCTTTCACAAATCCGATATTTGGCCGGGGAGGCGGGGAAAATGTCGTTTTTCTGTTATTTCGGGTCGGAATACACAAAGTATTTTGGGCCCTGCCCTGATACAATGAAGGGGCGAAAGGGAGGGATGGCAGTGCGGATATTGAGCCCCGACAGCAGGTTTTCCCTGTTTGTATACGCCCTGATGGATTATGTGAAGCTGGGACTTGTGTTTCTGCTGTTTTCCATACCCGGGGTCACCGCCGGGGCCGCGGCGGCGGCGGTGATGACGGTGGGCATGCGCATCGAGCGGAAGGAGGCCCCGGTGATATTCGGGCCCTTCTGGAAGGCGTTTAAGGAGAATCTGAGGCAGGGGACGGTGCTGACCCTGCTGTTTATGGCGGCGGCGGCGTTTTTGGCCGGGGACTGGTATGTGCTCTCCCAGATGGAGGGCACGGCGCTGATCCGGGTGCTGCGGGCGCTGGTGTTCGCGCTGTCCCTTTTGACGGCGTGCCTCGCGTTGTGGGTGTTCCCCACGCTGGCCAGGTTTATGCTGAATAACCGGCAGATCGTGCACAACGCGGCCATACACATGGCGGCCTGCTTCCCAAAGACCCTGCTGGCCCTGGCGGCGGCGGTGGGCGGGTTCGCGGCGGCGGCCCTTTTCCCCCAGGTGATGCCGGTGGTGACGTTCTTCGTTCCGGCGTTCGTGGTGTGGTATATGTCCAGGACCTGCGTCAAACGCTTCCGCAAGTTTGACGGAAGCCTGGAGGAGGAACAGGAAGACGCGGCGCGGGACAAGCCGCCCCAGAACGATGTGGAGACGATGGAGCTGAATTGACACGCCGCGCGGAACACCGGAATGATACTTCTTTATGAAACTTCGTAAAAAACGGCTGATGCGCAGCAGCCTTACGAGAGGGTTTGATAGGATGATCAGGAATGCTGTACTGCCCGCCTGGCAGGCAAAATGGATCGACCCGGAATGGCCCCATGAAGCGGAAATAAAGCAGCCCGCTTCCTATCTGCGGAGGCGGTTCACCGCAAAAGCGGCCGGCAGCGCGTGCCTGTATATCACCTGCCACGGCTTGTATGCCGCTTATCTGAACGGGCAGCGGGTGGGCGGCTTTGTGCTGGCCCCCGGCACTGGGGATTACAGACAGCGGCTGACGGTGCAGTGCTACGATGTGACCCAGCTGCTGAAGGCCGGTGAAAACGAGCTGCTTGTGATTCTGGGCGACGGCTGGTACCGGGGAGGCGTGGGCGTCGACGGCCTGCGGAATTATTACGGCGACGATCTGGCTCTGCTGTGTCAGCTGGACGCGGATGGCTCGCCCGTACTGTGCAGCGACGAAGGCTGGGAAGCCTCGCAGCAGGGCCCCATCCGGGAAAATGACCTGGAGGTGGGGGAAAGCTACGATGCCAGGATGGAAGAGATCGGCGGCTGGCACGGCGTGACGATCCGGGATTTCGGCTATGACAATCTGACGCCCACGACGAGCGTTCCTGTGCTGGAGCAGGAGCGCTTTGCCGGTACGCTCATCCAGACACCCAATGGGGAAACGGTCATCGACTTTGGACAGAACCTGGCGGGATATACACAGCTGTGTGTACAGGCGAAGGCCGGACAGAAAATCACGATCTGGCACGGCGAGACCCTGGACGAGAACGGAAATTTCACGCAGTCCAATTATAACCCCTCCTGGCGCAGCCGAAGCGGCGGCGTGCCCCAGCGGATCGATTATATCTGCAAGGACGGTCTGAACGAATACAAGCCCAGCTTCACGATCATGGGCTTCCGGTACGCCAGGGTGGAGACCGACGCCGACCTGATGGATGCCCGGTTTACCGCCATCGCCGTGTATTCCCATATGCCGCAGGTGGGCTTTTTCACCTGCGGCAGCGAGGATGTGAATCAGCTGTTCCGCAACTGCCTGTGGAGCATGAAATCCAACTTCTGCGATATTCCCACCGACTGTCCCACCCGGGAGCGGGCGGGCTGGACGGGGGACGCGGCGCTGTTCGCGCCCACCGCCGTGATGCTGACGGACTGCGCGCCGATTCTGCGAAAATGGCTGGAGGAATGCCGCCTGGCGCAGGATGAAAAAGGCGTGGTACAGAATATCGCCCCCGTCAATGATCCGCGGGATCGGATCGCGCTGATGCTTCAGGGCTCCGCCGGCTGGGGCGACGCCTGCATCCTGGTGCCCTGGGCGCTTTATCAGGCCTCGGGGGACAAAACGATCCTGGAAGAAAACTATGATATGATGACCCGCTGGCTGGCCTTCTGCCAGGCCCGCGCCCGTGTGACCCGTCCCCGGAACGAAAACAACCCCTGGAAGGATTTCCTGGTGGATACGGGAATCCACTTTGGCGAGTGGTGCGAGCCGGGCGCGGACAACTCGGAAGACATGCGCAAAAACGCGGCGGAAGGCGTGCCGGAGGTGGCTACGGCGTATTATTTCCGTTCTGCCTCCCTGCTGTCCCGAATCGCGGGGCTCCTGGGCCATTCGCAGGATGCTTCGCGGTATGCCCAGATTGCCGAAAACGCGAAAAAGGCCTATCGCTTCTGCTGCCTGAAGGACGGCCAGATCACCTCCGGCCGCCAGTGCGAATATGTGCGGCCTCTTGCCTTTGGTCTGCTGGACGGAAAGGAAAACCAACTGGCGGCGGACGCCCTGAATGAGCTGGTGATCCAAAACGGGTATCACCTGCACACGGGCTTTCTGTCAACGCCCGATCTTTGCCGGGTTCTGGCGGAACACGGGCATATCGATACCGCCTATCGACTGCTGCTGCAGCCAGAATGCCCCGGCTGGCTGTATGCCGTCAAAAAAGGCGCTACCACCATCTGGGAGACCTGGGACGGCGTGCGCCCGGACGGCACGGTGCACGATTCCCTCAATCATTATGCGTATGGGGCCATTTGCGGCTGGCTGATGGGCGGCGTGTGCGGCATTCAGCTGGAAGCGGGCCGGCTGACCCTTCATCCCTATCCGCACCCCTCCCTGGGGCATGCGGAGGCGAAATGGCTGTCTGCTGTGGGCGAGATCCGCAGCGGATGGCGCTATGCTGACAACAGGCTTCTTTTTGAATGTACCGTACCCGTGCCTGCCCGGATTATCCTGCCGGGCGGCGGGACGCATCAGGTGGATGCGGGCACGTACAGCTATGAAGTGATTCTGTAAGGGCAAAGAAAAATCAAAAGGACATGATTGAGGAGGAACAAACATGGCGAAGACGATCTACGATCCCAGGGAGGACGAGCGGTTTCAGAGTCCGGTGATCGATCAGGACGAGTGGCGGGAGAGGTATCTGCCCGGCGGGGAGGTCATACCCTTCCGGTTCATGCACGGGTATTTCGAGGGCACGGGCGTGAAGTTCGCCTTCTGCTTCCCTCCGGCGGAGCGGTATGAAGGCCGGTTCCAGCAGTATCTCTCTCCCTTCCCCGGGCCGGACGAGGAGGTGGCGTCATTGGGCCACACCGGGGAGGAGGACCGGATCGGCTTCGCCCTCAAGTGCGGGGCGTATTACGTGGAGACCAATATGGGCTCCAAACAGCAGTTCGGCGGCGGCGGGGACGCCACGATGACGTGGAAGTCCTCGGCGGCGGCGGCGGAATACTCCCGGGTGAAGGCCATGGAGATCTATGAGACGGACAGGCGGCCCTACGGGTATGTGTACGGCGGGTCCGGCGGCGGATACAAGAGCATGGCCTGCATTGAGAACACCCGCTCCTGGGACGGGGCAGCGCCGTTTGTGATCGGCTCCCCGGTGAGCCTGCCCAACACCATCACCATGCACGTGCAGGGGCAGAGGGTGCTGCGAAACGCCTTTGGAAAGATACTGGACGCCCTGGACGCGGGCGGCTCCGGCGACCCTTATGCGGAACTGAACAGGGACGAGGCCGACATGCTCCGGGAGCTGACGAAGATGGGCTTTCCGCCCCTGGCCTGGTATATGGAGGCCAAGGGGGTCGTGGATCCCGGCTCCCTGCCGGTGCTGATGCCGGGGATGAAGCAGCTGGATCCCGGATATTTCAAGGACTTCTGGACCGTGCCGGGATATGCCGGGAGCGACCCGGACAGCTCGTCGGCCAAGGACCGGATCGTGTTCACCACGAAGGTGAAGGGCGTGCGCCTGGCGGAGAAGGCGGAGGCCAGAAATGCCGAGGACGGGCTCAACGGCGTGGACGACGCCTATAAAAAGCAGATGGCCAGCGGGAACGGGGCCTATCTGGAGCTGGAGGAGCTGCCCCAGGGGGAGAACCTGTATCAGGAGGGGCTGTATATGACCCTCCAGGACGGCGAGGCCCGTGGGGCCACCCTGCTGATGGGAAAGATGATGCGCTATCCCGACGGGAAGGGCGGCGTGGTGACCATCGGCGACTGCTACGGCATGAGCGACCTGGGGGAGACGCTGGGGAAGGTGAGGCCGGGGGACACGATCCTCCTGGACAACTCCGACTATATCGCCATACAGAGCTATTACCGGTATCAGGTGCCGGAGGATCTCTCCTTCCACGCCTGGGATCAGTTCCGGAAAAAAGATGGCACGCCCAAAACGCCCCAGAGAGCGCCCTTCCCGGTGCCCTTTACCGGGGTGGGGGTGAAGCAGGACGGGGAGATACAGGGGAAGGTGATCAACATACAGGCCCTGATGGACGAGAGCACCTGCCCCTGGTGCGCCGACTGGTGGAGGAACAAGATCATAGAGGCCAAGGGCACCGACCAGGATCACAGGACCTACTTTATGGAAAGGTGCATGCACGGGGACGTGGCGGCCATAGGCAATTATATGGTGGTCAACTACGTGGGAGCGCTGCGGCAGGCGCTGATCGACCTGTCGGCCTGGGTGGAGAAGGGCGTGGAGCCCTTAAAGCGCACGGCCTATACCCTGGGCGAGGACGGGCAGATCCACCCGGAGACGGATATCAGGAAGAGATACGGCATACAGGCCATACCCATGCTGAAAGCCAACGGGCAGAAGAGGGCGGAGGTAAAGGCCGGGGAGTGCGTGAAATTCACCGTGGACGTGGAGGTGCCCCAGGGCGCGGGCGAGGTGACGGAGATCCTCTTTGCCCAGAGGGAAAAGGACCTGACCGCCGCCGAGACCGAGGTGAGCGGCGCGGCGAGGCTCATGCTGGGCAAGGACATGTGGGATACGAGCCTGCCCTTTGAAAAGGGGGAGAAGGACGGCATACACACCGCCCACGCGGAGATCATCGGCGGGTACGACAAGCCCGGCACCTACTTTGCCACCGTGCGGGTGGCCACCCAGAGGCAGGGAGACGCGGGGGACGTATTTACCCAGGTGCTGAACCTGGACCGGGCCCGGATCGTGGTGTCGTAAGGCGGGCGATCATGTCGGATTTGCCGTAATAATGGTCGGATTTTGAGAAGAGTTTTTGGGCGGTTTTTTGTATCATATGTACAGATACGGCGGGCATGGCCGCGTGCGGGCGTGCCCGGAGCGGGAAGGAGTCGGTAGACAGTGTCCATTCGAACCAAATGGATCGCCCTGATGGTGGCCGTGGTGCTGATGCTGGTGGGCATGCAGGTGTATTACGGCCGGATCGGCGGCACCAGCGGAGAGAGCGCGTCGCCGGAGACCACCTTCGACTGGTGGATCTATTCCGGCACGTCCTCGGAATATTACGGCAACTACGCCGAGAACCCGGCGATACAGTATACGCTGAGAAAGGGCTGGGGCCCGGAGGAGAAGGGCATCGCCCTCAACTTCCTGCAGCCCCCGCCAGGCTCCGAGGCGGACAACTACACCACCATGATCGCCTCCGGCGACCTGCCGGACATCATCGACGCGGTGATCTGCGACCCGCCCCAGATCATGGTGGAGAGCGGATACGCCATAGAGCTGACGGACTATGTGGAGAAGTATATGCCCAACTACAAGGCGCTGGTGCACTCCAACAACGAGGTGTACATCAACACCGTGTCGGTGGACGAGGAGGGCAGGGAGCATTACTACAACCTGGCCGTGGTGCACGAGGGGTACGACACCGTGTTCCAGGGGTATATGTACCGGCGGGACTGGATCGTGAAGTACGGCGTGAACCCGGTGACGGGCGCGGCCTTTACCGGCGGGTATACCGACCCCGAGGATGTGGACAGCTGGGCGGACGACGTGGTGTTCCCCTCCGGCGGGTCCGACCCGGTGTACGTGTCCGACTGGGAGTGGATGTTTGAGATATTCACCCGGGCCCAGGAGGAGCTGGGCATCGAGGGCGGATACAGCGTGAGCATGTATTATCCCGGCTTCACCTGGTCCGGCGGGCTGTTGTCCTGCTTCGGCGGCGGGGTGAACGTGTGGTATCAGGACGAGAACGCCAGGGTGCACTTCGGCGGGTACGAGGAGCCCTTCAAGACGTATCTGGAGTGCCTGCACAGCTGGTATGAGAAGGGCTGGCTGGATCACGACTTCAACCAGCGCACCTCCGACGCCTTCTACCAGATCGATTCCACCTCCGTGCGCCAGGGCATGATCGGCATGTGGTGCGGCCAGCAGTCCCAGCTGGGCGGGCGCATGGACATGCACGACGGCGGGTATACCGAGGGGATCTACGTGCAGGGCGCGCCCTATCCCATAAACGACATATACGGGCCGGAGAGCTGCCAAAACGTGGCGCCCAACTGCCTGATGGGCAGCGGACTGGCCGGCGGCGGCATACTGATCACCCCCACGGCGGCGGAGAAGGATCTGGCCACGCTGTGCAGCTATCTGGACTCCTTCTACACCACCGAGGGCGCGCTGATCAAGACGCTGGGACTAAGCCGTGAGCAGGTGGAGGAGTTCAGCGAGAACACCTTCTACAGGGACAACGGGCTAGAAAACGGCGCGTACCATATCGGCGAGGACGGACGGTACAGAAAGGACGACGTGCTGGTCCACGACAGCGGCCAGTTAAACACCGCCGTGGGCTTTAACAAGGCCCCGGGCCTTCACTTGATCGACAGCGTGGATCTGGGATACGCTCCCACCTACCAGGCGTCGCTGGACAGCTGGATGAAGTATCCCAACACAGGCTTCTTCTGGGGCAGCCGCACCACCAACGCCTTCAGCCAGGCGGATACCAAGACCGTGTCCGATATACAGGCCAAGGTGCTGGAGTACATGAGCAAGAACTGCGCCAACTTCATCACCGGCAAGTCCAACTTCGGCAAGGACTGGGACAAGTGGTGCACGGTGATCAAAAAGTACAAGGTGGACTCCATATCGGAGCTTTTGCAGACCTATGTGGACAAGTATCCCTTCCGGTAAGCGACAGGAGGTGTGACACATGGCAAAGAAGAATTCCTATGACCTGGCCGCCGCCGCGCGCAGAAGCTGGAAGACGGAGCTGAAGCGGGACTGGGTCGTGTATATGCTGTTCGTCCCCATCATCGTGTACGAGGTCATATTCCACTATCTGCCCATGTTCGGCATCGTGATGGCCTTTGAGGACTACAACGTCATCGACGGCTACTTCCACAGCCCCTGGGTGGGGATGAAGCACTTCGTGGATCTGTTCTCCGGCGAGGACTTTTTGCAGGCCATACGGAACACCGTGGTCATCGGCCTGATGCGGTGCACGTTCGGATTTGTGGCGCCCATCATATTCGCGCTGATGCTGAGCCTGATCAACAGCAAGAAGTTCAAGCGCACCGCCCAGACCATGTCCTATATGCCCAACTTCGTGGCGGCGGTCATCGTGTGCTCCCTGTTTACCCAGTTCCTGGCCAAGGACGGGCCGCTGACGCTTTTGCTCAGCAAGCTGTTCGGGGCGGAGAACCAGAACTGGTTCGCCAACGACAGGCCGCCGGTGTTCTGGGTGATATACATCATGATGGGCATCTGGCAGGGCATCGGCTGGGGATCCATCATGTATGTGGCGGCCATATCCCAGGTGAGCGGCGATCTCCACGAGGCGGCGGCCCTGGACGGCGCCAGCCGGCTTCAGAGGCTGTTTAAGATCACGCTGCCCAGCATACTGCCCATGGTGCTGATGATGTTCGTGATCAACGTGGGCACGGCGCTGGCGGCGGGATATGACAACATACTGCTTTTGTATATGCCCAGCACCTACAACGTGGCCGATACGGTGTATACCTACACCTACAGGCAGGCCTTCGGCGGCGGCAACACCAACTATTCTCTGTCCGCGGCCTCCGGCCTGTTCCAGTCCGTCGTTTCCACGATCCTTCTGGTGGGCTCCAACGCGCTGTCCCGCAGGGCCGCCGGAAGCAGTCTGTTCTGAGAGGAGGGGTCAACGTGGCGAAGAAACAGAGGAAAAAAGAAGAATGGGAAAACAACATGGTGGAGACCAAGACCCTGCCCGACAGGATCGTGGACGCGGTGGTGTATTCCTGCGTGGCGCTGGTGGCCCTGTGCAGCGTGATCCCCATGTGGCACGTGCTCATGTCCTCCTTCTCGGACGGCAAGAGCCTGCTGGCCCATGTGGGGCTGGTGCTCTGGCCCGTGGGCGGGTTCACAATGGACGGCTATCAGCTGATCTTCCAGAACGCCAGCATCGTGGGCGGGTACATCAACACCATCATATACACCATTTCCTTTACTACCATAGGCTTTTTGCTCTCCGCGGTGACGGGCTACGCCCTGAGCCGGGACACCAAGCTCAAAAAGCCCGTGACCATGGCGCTGATGATCACCATGCTCTTTGGCGGCGGCATGGTGCCCTCCTACATGGTGATCCGGTCTCTGGGCTGGGTGGGCACCCCCTGGGCGCTGGTGATCCCCGGGTGCACCAACTCCATGTTCTGCATCATGATGATGAACGCCTTTAACTCCATACCCAAGGAGATGTATGAGGCCAGCCACATTGACGGCGCGGGACATCTGAGCACCCTCTTTGAGATCACGCTGCCTCAGGCCATGAACATGGGTTCGGTGATCATACTCAACCTGGTCATCGGCCAGTGGAACTCCTGGCTGCAGGCGTCGATCTATGTGCCCAACAAGAAGGCCCTGTGGCCCCTCCAGCTGGTCATACGCCAGATCACCAGCGAGAACGCCGACTTCCTCAATTCCTCCAACCCCAATTACAGCCGGTACCTGATCCAGTTCGCCGTGATCATCGCGGCCATCGCGCCAATCATCATCCTGTTCCCCTTCTTCCAGGACAAGATGGAGAAGGGCGTGATACAGGGCGGCGTGAAGGGATAATACAGTACCATTTCATAGCGGTCCGCGCGGATGGGCGCGGGCCGCTTTTTTTCTTTACAAAAGGGCGGGGTATCCTGTATAATATGTATATAAAAAGCAGATCATGCGGTTTTTTCATCGAAATGACTGATTTTCAGGGGACGGATTGCTTCGTCACTTCGTTCCTCGCAATGACAAAAAAGCGCTCGTGTCATTGCGGGAAGGCCTGAAAGGCTGACGAAACGATCCATGATCCGATCCGTCGTTTGGAAGCGAAACAGTATGATATCATTTATCACGGGGAGTGGCGCTGGATGAAGGGCGGACGGACGTTCAGGGATTGGTTCTGGAGAAGGCCCCTGTTTCATGAGCTGAGGCCCAGGGTCATGACCATGATACTGATATTGGTGATGCCGGTGTGCCTTTTGTGCATCGCCATTTCCGTGGTGTCCGCCGTGCAGGGGACAAGGCTTAACTATACGTTGGGGGCCAACGGGCTGTCCGCCTTCGCGGAGAAGGCGGTTTTGCGGGGGCAGTATGAAAACGAGGATCTGACGGGGGATTTTCCCGGGGTCTTCGCAAGACATATGGCGGGGCTTTTGCCCCTGGTGACGGAAAGCGGCGGCGGGGTATACGTGTCACGGGACGGGGAGACGGGGTACAGGGTGCTGTCGATGGACGGGGAGACGGGACCTGAGGAGGATTTCGGGGAGCTGAAAGGGAGGCGGAACCAGTATTTTTGGCAGGACGGGGAGACGGGGCTCATGGTGCTGGTCACATTTCCCTATAATTTCGCCCTGAGGGCCCTGCCGCCCTGGTTCTGGATCGCCCAGGCGGTGGCGGTGGTGACGCTGCTGATGTGCCCGTTTTTGTACAAGCGGCTCAAAATGGACATACTGGATCCCCTGGACACCATGAAGGACGCCACCGGAAGGTTCGGGGAGGATCTGTCCTATCGGGTGCCCCCGCAGCCGGAGCGGACCAGCACGGACTTTACGGCGCTGTTTGACAGCTTCAACCGGATGGCGGCCGAGGTGCAGGCGTCCAGGGACAAGGACGTGAAGATGCTGGAGACGGAGATGGACAATCTGCGCCTGCAGGTCAATCCCCACATGCTGCTCAATTCCTACAACATGATATACGCCCTGGCCCAGTCGAAAAACTACGCGGTGATACAGGACTATACGCTGTGTCTGGTGGATTACTTCAGATATGTATTGAGGCGGGGCCAGACGGTGGTGACCCTCAGGCAGGAGCTGGAGTTCGTGGACAACTTTATACGGATCCAGAGGATACGGTTTCCGGGGCGGTTTTCGTATGTGTATCAGGCGGGGGAGGAGTGCATGGGGGCGAGGATCCCGCCGCTGTTGATCGAAAACTTCGTGGAGAACGCCATAAAGTACGCCCTGAACCCCACAGAGCCCATAGAGATCGTGGTGTCGGCCCACCGGGAGAGGGACGAGAAGGGGAAGGAAAAGCTCCACATCGCCATCACAGATACGGGCAGCGGGATCAGGCCCGAGGTGCTTGAAAAGCTCCAGAAGAGGGAGCCCTATGTGGACGAGGCGGGGCAGAAGCACATCGGGATATACAACTGCCTGCGAAGGGTGGAGCTGTTTTACGGCGGCGAGGGGGACATTCATTTTTCCAGTAATCTGGGAGGCGGCACCCAGGCCTATCTGGTGATACCGTTTGTGACGGATGGGGAGAGGGGGGAGAGCGCGTGACCATATTGATCGTGGACGACGAGCAGCTGGCGGTGCAGGGCATACTGGACGGGGTGGACTGGGAGGAGCTGAAATTTCAGAAGGTGCTCACGGCGGGCAGCTATCAGGAGGCCGTGGGGGTGATGAGCAGTACCTATGTGGACGTATTGTTAAGCGACATCGAGATGCCCGGGGAGAGCGGGCTGAGGCTCATAGAATATGTGAACGCCCACAGCCCCAATACGGAGTGCGTGATACTGACCTGCCACGACGAGTTCGACTATGCCCGGCAGGCGGTGGGGCTCCACTGCATGGAGTACGCCTTAAAGCCCATACGGTATCAGAGACTGACGGAGATATTGATGCGGGCCAGGGACAAGGTGGCCCAGAGGCGGCAGAGCGAGCAGTTAAGGCAATATGGGGCCCAGTATATCGAGTCCCTGGCCAAGGACAAGCGGGGGGAGACGGCGGACGCCCTGATGAGCGCGGTGGCGTATATCGACCAGAACCTGACGGAGGAATTGTCGGTGCGGGATCTGGCGGCGTCCTGCTACGTGAGCGCGGATCATCTGACGAGGCTGTTTAAAAAGAAGTTTGGGCTGTCGGTGTCGGAGTATATACAGGAAAAGCGGATCCGACTGGCCGGGGAGCTTTTGCGAAAGGAGAGCATGACCATATCCATGGTGGCCAACAGCGTGGGGATCGGGAACTATTCGTACTTTACCGAGCAGTTCAAAAAGTACTTCGGGGTCACGCCCAGGGAGTACCAAAAACAGGCCCACGGGGGCAAAATGTCGGATTAGAGGGATTTTTCATCGGATTTGATACAGCGCGCGGGGGGGAGGATATGGCATAATAGGCGCAGACGGTCGGGATGAGGATGAGCCCCGATCCCGGCAAAGATCGTGAGGAGGATGGAACCATGTTGAAGAAGATCGCTGCCCTGCTGATTTGCGCCATGCTGTGCCTGTCTATGACCGCCGTGTCCCTGGGCGAGGAGGCCCAGATCCCCGACCCCGCCGGATCCTACTATTCCTACGGCTATGACGTGGGCTTCTTTATGGATTACTTCATCCATTTCTATGACGAGGTGCCCGGCCTGGGCCGCGTGTTCTACGCCGGATACTGCATCAACCAGATCACCTTCTCCGGCACCTACGAGATCCTGGCCGAGGAGCGGGAGTACGCCTGCTGGCCGGATCGGGCCACCCTGGAGGCGGCGAGCGAGGGGGCGGAGATCCCCACCGGCACCGCTCCCTACACCGTGGTGTTCTATGACTTTGACGGCAACGAGATCGACCGCTGCGCCATGGACGCGGAGCATGTGTACAACGACATGGCCAACCTGTCCGCCGTGGGCGGCGAGAACGCCGTGCTGACCCTGGACACCGATCCCGAGAATTCCAGGTTCGCCGCGGACTACGAGGGCGAGCAGGCTGTGTCCCTTCTGTCCCTGGTGGATCCCGAGGACGACACCGCCACCCTGGAGCTGAAGGTCAACGGCAAGTACGACGACCTGGTGGTGCTGTTTGTGGAGGGCACCTATTCCATGAACGAGGATCAGACCGAGATCGTGCTGACCCCCGACTCTGAGGACGACCCCGGCGCCACCGTCACCGTGAACGAGGACGGCACCTACACCTACGTGTCCACCGACGGCGACGAGGTGACCCTGGTGGCCGTGACCGGCCCCGAGGTGGCCTACACCTTCAAGGGCACCATCCCCGTGCCCGGCATGGAAGGCACCAATGCCGATCTGATCTGCGATCTGATCTCCGACGGCACCATGGCCATCTACGCCGACTTCATGGGCAACGTGATGGCCATCGACGAGGGCGAGTACGAGATCGACATGAGCACCTACTCCTTCAACTTCCACTTTGAGAAGGCCGGGGACATCACCTCCGGCAGCGACGGCACCACCATGACTCTGGATTATGTCTGCGAAGGCGTGGAGCCCTTCGGCGACATCGAGCAGACCCTGCTGTTCGTGCAGGAATAAGAAAAGCGAGGCCACCTGCGCACAGCGCGGTTGGGATCAGCGCCGCCGCCCGGTATGGACGGCGGCATTTTGTAAAAAGGGGGACGCCGGACATGAAGCAGTATGAAATGTTCGAGCTGGCCTTTTCCGGGGAGGCGCTGAAGGACCGGTGGGCCCGGATCGACCTGGAGGCGGAGTTTGCCTGCGGGGAAGTCAAAAAGACCGTGAAGGGCTTTTATGACGGGGACGGGCGGTACGTGGTCCGCTTTTTGCCGGAGACGGCGGGGCGGTGGCGCTGGCAGGTAAATGGCGCGGTGAACGCCCGGGGCGAGGAAGAATGCCTGGCGGCGGAGAAGGGACAGCACGGGCCGGTGCGGGCGGCGGGCACCCATTTCGAGCACGCGGACGGCACGGCGTTTTACCCCTTCGGCACCACGGTGTATGCCCTGGCCCACCAGGACGACGAGCTGGTGGAAAGGACGCTGGCCACCCTTAAGGCGGCTCCCTTCAACAAGGTGCGCATGTGCGTGTTTCCCAAGCATTATGATTACAACCACAACGAGCCGCCCTGTTATCCCTTTGAGAAGGGGGAGGACGGAAAGTGGGACGCGGAGAGGCCATCCCCTCTTTTCTGGCACCGGTTTGAAGGGATTTTGAAGCGGATGGCGGAGATGGGCATACAGGTGGACCTGATCCTGTTCCACCCCTACGACCGGTGGGGGTTCGCCGAAATGGCCCAGGAGGAGAACCTGGTCTACCTCGACTATGTGCTGAGGCGGCTGGCGGCGTGGCCGAATATATGGTGGAGCCTGGCCAATGAGTACGATCTGTGCATGGAGCACAAGAGCATGGAGGACTGGGAGGAGATCGAAGGGTACGTGGCGGGGAACGATCCCTTCCGCCACCTTTTGTCCAACCACAACTGCATGTGCTTCTGGGACGCGGGCCGGGCCAATATCAGCCACGCCAGCCTTCAGACCAAGGGGCTGACCCAGATCCCCCGGTGGATCCGGACGTACAACAAGCCCGTGGTCATCGACGAGTGCTGTTATGAGGGGAATCTGCCCTACCTGTGGGGGAGCATCAGCGGAGAGGAAATGGCGCGAAGGTTCTGGCGATGCTGTGCCTCCGGGGCGTACTGCACCCACGGGGAGACGTTTTTGGCGGAGGATGAGATCCTGTGGTGGGCCCGGGGCGGGGAACTGAAGGGCGAGAGCCCCCGGCGCATCGGCTTTTTGCGGGAGATCATAGAGGGCCTGCCCGGGCCCCTGACCCCCAGGGAGGGCGGGTTTTTGGATCTGGCGGCCCTGGACGGAAAAGAGCGGGAGGACGCGTATCACAATACGCCGGAAGAGATGAAGGGCTTTTTCAGGCTCTTTTCTGACAGCATACACCGCATGGATGCGCGGGACAGGGTGCCCCAGCTGGACGGGAGACCATAGCCGAGGATATTTGCGGGGAGACGAGGCTGAGGCTGCCGGGGCGGGACAATATGGCCCTGCTCATGACCAGGACGGCGTGAGGCGGGTATTGTATCAGGGGGACGGATCGCTTCGTCGGCCTTTGGCCTCCTCGCAATGACATCTGCCTTTGCCGCGATGGGGGGGCAATGAAGCGGGGGAGCCGTTCATCCCCTGGATCCCGTGGCGGACAAGCACGGCACAAGAGAAGGGAATAAGAGTATGAAGGATTATATGGACGCGAAACTGTCTCCCAGGGAGAGGGCCGAGGCCCTGACAGAGGAGATGAGCCTGGAGGAAAAGATGGCCCAGGTGGCGGGGATATTCGCCATAAAGGGCATGGAGGAGCGGATGAAGGCCTATATGAAATACGGCATAGGCCAGATCAGCACGCTGGAATTCCGCTCCTGCGGCAGTATGGAGGAGATGGCCCAATGGCAGAGGCGGCTTCAGACCATCGTGATGGAGAACAGTCCCCATCACATCCCTGCCGTGTTCCACATGGAGGGGCTGTGCGGGCCGCTGATGCAGGACTCCACCACCTTCCCCACCGGCGTGGCCAGGGGGTCGTCCTTTGATCCGGAGCTGGAGGAGGAGATCGGCAGGATCGTGTCCCGGCAGGAGGCGGCCTACGGCATCACCCAGATACTGGCCCCGGTGCTGGATATATCGAGGGATTCCCGGATGGGCCGCCAGTGCGAGCCCTACGGGGAGGATCCGGCCCTGGCGGCGGCCATGGGCGCGGCCTATACCCGGGGGATACAGGAGACGGTGACGGATGGGCGCAGGCCCGACGCGGCGGCCAAGCATTTTATGGGGTTCCATCACAGCGAGGGGGCCATACACGGCACCCACGTGGACGCCGGGGAAAGGCTGCTCATGGAAGTGTACGCCAAGCCCTTTCAGGCGGCCATCACCGAGGCGGGGCTCAAGGGCGTGATGCCCTGCTACGGGTCGGTGAACGGACTGCCCATACACGCCTCGAAGCATTACCTAAACGGCGTACTGCGGGGCGAGATGGGCTTTGAGGGCGTGACGGTGTCGGATTACGGCGGGGCCAGCAACGCTTTCCAGTATCAGGGGATCGGGGAGAGCATGGGAGAGGCGGGGCTTCGGTGTCTCGCCGCGGGCCTCGACGTGGAGCTTCCCATGCCCTCGGCCTATGGGGAGGAATTGAAGGAGAAATTTGCCCGGGGCGAGGCGGATATGGCCCTGCTGGACGGGGCGGTCATGAGGGTATTGGAGGCCAAGTTCCGGATGGGGATATTCGAGCATCCCTTCGCCCTGGAGGGGGAGGCGCTCAAAAGTACCGCGCACCGGGACGGGGACGAGGAGGCCGCCGCCCAGTCCGCCCGGGAGGCGCTGGTGCTGATCAAAAACGACGGGACCCTGCCCCTGACGGGGAAGGAAAAGACCATCGCCGTCATCGGCCCGGCGGCGGACAACGCCCGGTATTATTTCGGGGGGTACACCCATCTGTCCATGGTGGAGGCCAAGCACGCCGCCAAAAACTCCATGGCGGGCGTGAAGGGCAACGGCGAGGCGGGCCAGGTGCGCACCGTGCCGGGCACGGGCGTGGAGATGGACGACACCGAGGAATTTGACCAGGTGTTAAAGCAGCTCAAGCCGGACTGCCGGAGCCTGGCGGAGGCGCTGAGGGCGGAGCTGCCGGAGTGCCGGATCCTCTATGCCCAGGGGTATCACAAGGCCGGGGCGGACGAGAGCCTCTTTGAGGAGGCGCTGGCGGCGGCCAGGGAGGCGGACGTGATCCTTCTGACCCTGGGGGGCAAGAATGGCTCCGGCTCCATCGCCACCATGGGCGAGGGGGTGGACGGCACGGACATCAACCTCCCCCCCTGCCAGGACGCCTTCATCCGGGCGGCGAAGAAGCTGAATAAGCCCATGGTGGGCATACACTTTGACGGAAGGCCCATATCCAGCGACGCGGCGGACGAGTGCCTGGACGCCATACTGGAGTGCTGGAACCCGGCGGCATACGCGGCGGAGGCCGTGACGGAGGCGCTGACGGGAAGGATGAACCCCTCCGGCAAGATGCCTCTCTCTACCGCCCGGCGCGCGGGGCAGATCCCGGTGTATTACAACCATCCCAACGGCTCCATGTGGACCCAGGCCCCCAGCATAGGCTTTACGGATTATGTGGACTGCCCCCATACGCCCAGGTACTGCTTCGGGCACGGGTTAAGCTACACCCGCTTTGAGTACAGCGACCTGCATCTGGACAAAAAGGAGACAAAGCCCTTCGAGCCGGTGAGGATCTCGGTGAAGGTGCGAAACGCCGGGGAGCGGGAGGGTACGGAGATCGTGCAGATGTATATAAAGGACGTGCACGCCTCCATGACCCGGCCTCAGAAGGAGCTGGCGGGGTTTGCCCGGGTCAGCCTCATGCCCGGGGAGAGCAAGAATGTGACATTCACCCTGTGGCCCAGCCAGACGGCGTTTTTGGACGAGGACATGAGATGGAGGATCGAGAAGGGGGAATTCGAGGTGCAGATGGGTTCCTCCTCCGAGGACATACGGGAGAAGGATTCTTTCACGGTGACGGAGAATGGTTATACGGAGGGCAGAAAGCGGGCCTTCTACGCGTTGGGAGAGATCGGATAAGGAGGATACAGGGATGAGAAGCGTGTGCATTAACCGGGGATGGCGTTTCGGGCTGGGGGCCATAGACTGGGGCAGGCGGATGCGGGGCGATTTTGGAGAGAAGATGGTGGATCTGCCCCACGACTATATGATCGAGGGAGACGTGTATGAGGGCGCTCCCTCCGGGGCGGCCAGCGGATATTATAACGCCGGCGTGGCCCATTATGTAAAGGAGATCGACATCCCCAAAGAGTGGAAGGGGGAGAGGATCGTCCTGCGGCTGGACGGGGCCATGATGAACGCCACCATCGACGTAAACGGCGGTCTGGCGGCCCTCCAGCACTATGGCTACGCCCCCTTTGAGGCGGACATTACGCACCTTGTGTATCCCGGGGAGAAGAACAGGATATACATCACCGTGAACCCCAGCATGCAGCCCAACAGCCGGTGGTATTCCGGGGCGGGGCTGTTCCGGGGCGTGGAGCTGGCGCACATGCCCATGCTCCATGTGGCCTTCGGGGGACTGAGCGGATATACGGACAAGATCGAGTACGCGCCGGACGGCACGGCGGAGACGGCGTATCTGAAGGCGGCGGCGGAGATCGAAAACGGATACAGTGAAAACCGGCTGGCAGAGGTGGAGTTTGCCCTGGTGGACGAGGAGACGGGGGAGACGGTCAAAAAGAGCCGGGCGCTGGCCCAGATCGAGGCCATGGGACGGGGCACGGCGTATATGACCCTGACCGTGGACGGGCCCAAGCTGTGGGACGCGGAGAACCCCAATCTGTACCGCCTGCGGGCGAAGGTGACGGACAGGGGCACCTACAAGACCCACATGGTGGCGGGCGACGCGGCCACGGTGGACGAGGAGAGCGTGCTCTTTGGCATCCGCACGGTGGAGGCGGACGTAAAGCACGGCCTGCGCATAAACGGCAGGAGCGTGAAGCTCAGGGGCGGGTGCCTCCATCACGACAACGGGCCCATCGGCACGGTGACGATGTATGACGCGGAGGCCCGGAAGGTGAAAAAGCTCAAGGAGGTGGGCTTTAACGCCATCCGCACCACCCACAACCCGCCGTCCAAAGCCCTCATAGAGGCCTGCGACCGGCTGGGCATGTATGTGTTTGACGAGGCCTTTGACGCCTGGGGACTGGGCAAGCAGCCCGGGGACTACAACCAGTATTTCGCCACGGACTGGGAGAAGGATCTGACCGCCTTTGTGAAGCGGGACCGGTGCCATCCCAGCGTGATCCTCTGGTCCACCGGCAACGAGATCACCGAGCGGGCGGGGCTGAACGACGGGTATGTGTGGGCCCGGAGGCTGGCGGAGAAGATCAAAAGCCTGGACGGAAGCCGCCCGGTGTCAAACGGCATATGCTCCTTCTGGAACGGGCTGGACGACTGTCTGCAGGCGGAGCAGCTGCGCAAGTGGAAGGAGAGCGCCGAGGGGGGCCTTCAGAACGCGGACATCGGCGGGAAGAAGGATCTGCTCTGGGAGGAATATACCGAGGGCTTCACCAACGGACTGGACGTGGTGGGATACAATTACCTGGAAAACAAGTACCAGCAGGATCATGAGATGTTCCCCGAGCGGGTGATACTGGGGAGCGAAAACTATCCCAAAGAGATCGGCATACACTGGCCGGTGATCGAGAAGACGCCCTGGATCATAGGCGATTTCACCTGGACGGCCTGGGACTACATCGGCGAGGCGGGCATCGGCAAGGCCACCTTCTATGAGCCGGGAGACCCCATGATCGGCAATCCCTGGGGAGCGGGCTCGCCCTTCCCCTGGCGCACCGCCAACGACGCGGACTACGACATCACCGGGGGCATACGGCCCCAGGGCGTGTACCGGCGGATCGTGTGGGGGAGCAAGGAGACCGGGCTGTTCTCCTATGACCCCGCCAATACCGACAAGGTGGAGACCCTGTCCAGCTGGGGGTTCCCCGGCGTGTGGCCCCGGTGGAACTGGCCGGGCCAGGAGGGGAAAAAGGTGAACGTCGCCGTGTTCAGCCGGGCCGATGAGGTGGAGCTGACGGTGAACGGCAGGGTGTGCGGCCGGGTGAAGGCGGGCGAGGCCCCTGTGCAGGGCATGCCGGATACGTTTATGTTTGAGACCGTGTATGAGAGCGGCACAGTAGAGGCGGTGAGCTTCGTGGACGGGAAGGAAGTGTCCCGGGCGAAGCTGGTCACGTCCGGCAAGCCTGCGGCCATCCGCCTGACCGCCGAGACGGCGTGCATGAAGGCGGGGGGCGATTCCCTGTGCTACGTGAACGCGGAGCTGGTGGACGACATGGGCAATGTGGTTCCGGACGGGGATGTGCTCTTGACCGCCAGCGTGGCGGGAGAGGGGAGCCTTTTGGGCTTTGGCAGCGGGAATCCCATCACCGGCGAGAACTATACCAGCGGACAGTTTATGAGCTATCAGGGCCGGGCCCTGGCGGTGATCCGGGCCGGATATGAGGAAGGCGAGGCCCGCCTGACGGTGAGCGCCGAGGGGCTGGGCACGGCGGAGATTATCATCAAGGTGGTAAAGTAATACTGTTCAGCTTCTGCGCAACGGATTGGGGTTATGGATTGCTTCGTCGATCTTTCGGATCGCCCCGCAATGACGGGGAAGCTCCGTTGGCATTGAGAGGAACGAAGCGACGAAGCAATCCGTTCCCTTCAATTCAGTCATTTGGATGTTGGATTGTGAATAAGGAGCGTGGCGGACATGCGGAGAATCATTCCCTTCAACGAAAACTGGATATTTGTGAAGCCGGGGGAGGATCCCGTGCCCGTCACGCTGCCCCACACGTGGAACGCCGCGGACGGCCAGGACGGCGGCGGCGACTACTGGCGGGGCGAATGCGTGTACAGAAAGGAATTTGCCGCCCCGGAGACGGGGGAGGGGGAAGAGGTCTATCTGGAGTTTGACGGCGCGTCGGCTTCGGCCTGTGTGACGGTGAACGGCAGATATGCGGGGGAGCACCGGGGCGGGTACAGCCGGTTCCGGTTCAATATCACGGAATATCTGGCGGACGGGGTCAACCGGGTGGAGGCCAGGGTCAGCAACGGGGCCTGCGATACGGTATATCCCCAGAACGCGGACTTTACCTTTTACGGGGGCATATACCGGGCGGCGCGGCTGGCGGTGGTGCCTAAGGTGCGGTTTGACATGGACACGCTGGGGGGACGGGGGATCCGGGTCACCCCCAGGGTGAACGGGGACGGCTCCGCCGACGTGCGGGTGGAGGCAAGGGTCACCGGGGGAACGGCCGTGATGGAGGTGGACGGGCAGAGGCTGGAGGGGACGGACGTGACCTTCCACGTGGAAAAGCCCGTGCTGTGGCAGGGGAGGAAAAATCCGCGCCTGTATACCCTCGTGGCCCGGCTGTATGACGGGGAGGCGCTGGCGGACGAGGCGGAGGTGCCCTTCGGCATACGATCCTTTCGGATCGACCCGGAGGAGGGGTTCATACTCAACGGGGAGAGATATCCCCTGCGGGGCGTGGCCATGCATCAGGACTGGCTGGGGAAGGGGAACGCCATAAGCGAAAACGACATGGAGGAGAGCCTGCGCCACGTGTACGAGATGGGGGCCAATACCGTGAGGCTGGCCCATTACCAGCACGACCAGCACACGTATGATCTGTGCGACCGGCTGGGCATCGTGGTGTGGACGGAGATCCCCTACATCAGCGAGCACATGGACAACGCCAGGGAGAACGCCCTGTGCCAGATGGCGGAATTGATCGAGCAGAACTACAACCACCCGTGCGTGGCGGTGTGGGGGCTGAGCAACGAGATCACCATGGCCAGGGGGGATCAGGAGACGCTGGCGCCCTTCCACAGGGAGCTTAATGAGCTTTGCCACCGGATGGACCCCACCCGGCTGACCACCATGGCCTGCATATCCACCCTGCCGGTGGATCATCCCCTGCTGGACGTGCCGGACGTGCTGTCGTATAACCACTATTTCGGCTGGTACGGCGGGCGGCTGGAGGACAACGGGCCCTGGTTTGACCGGTTCCACGCCCTGCACCCGGATATTCCCGTGGGCGTGTCGGAGTATGGGTGCGAGAACAGCCTGTGGCATTCCTCCCACCCAGAGCCCGGGGACTATACCGAGGAATATCAGATGATCTACCACGAGAGCCTGATCCGGCAGCTGTATTCCCGGAAGTACCTGTGGGCCACCCACGTGTGGAATATGTTCGACTTCGCCGCGGACGCCCGGGAGGAGGGCGGTACCAGGGGCAGGAACAACAAGGGGCTTGTGACCTTTGACCGGAAGATGCGGAAGGACGCCTTTTACGCCTATCAGGCCCATTTGACCGAGGAACCCATGCTCCATTTGTGCGGGAAGCGGTTTGTGAACCGGGACGGGGACGAGACGGAATTCGTGGTGTACAGCAATCTGCCGGAGGTGACGCTGACGGTGGGGGAAAAGCGGTACGCCATGCGGGCGGAGGATCATTTCTTTCACTTTACGGTGCCCCAGCCGGAGGGGGAATACCGGGTCGCGGCCTCCGCGGGGGATATGAGGGAAGAAGGGCGGTTCGTGCATGTGGAAAAGCCCGATCCCGCCTACCGGTTCCAGCAGGGCACGGTGCTCAACTGGTTCGACATCACCTGCCCGGAGGGGTACTATTCCGTAAAGGATCTGCTCAAGGACATCGCCCAGGCCCCGGACGCGGCGGCCATGGTGAAGCCCCTGCTGGCGGAGATGAGCGCGGCCCGGGCGGAAAAGGCAAGGCAGAAGGAGAAGGAGACCGGGCGGCAGACGGTAAAGAGCGGGGAGGGCATGAGCGCCGAGGACAGGATGAAGACCACCATGCAGTTCAGCCTCCTTCAGCTTATCCGCATGGGCGCGCCGGACATGCCAAAGGAGCGGATCATAGAGATCAATGAGCGGCTCAACAAAATCCCCAGGGCGGTGCCGCCCAGGGACATGGACAAAGAGCAGTACGAAAAGGACACCCACCGCGGGGAAAACGCCTACGAGCTGGATGACCGGTTTGTGATCCGGGACGGAAAGAGGCACCCCTTCGCGGTGATCTGCCCCGGCGGGGGATATACCATGGTGTGCAGCTACATCGAGGGCGTGCCTTACGCCAGAAAGCTCAATGAGATGGGCATATCCGCCTTCATCGTGTATTACCGGGTGAAGGAGGCGGCCCGTTTCCCGGCGCCCCAGGACGATCTGGCCCGGGCGGTGAGGGAGATATGGGCCCGGGCGGATGAGTATATGCTGGACAGGGACAACTATTCCGTGTGGGGCTCCTCCGCAGGCGGACACCTGGCGGCCAGCTTCGGCACGGAGAATATGGGGTATGCCCATTACGGCCTGCCCAGGCCAGGGGCGCTGGTGCTGATCTATCCGGTGATCAGCATGCGGCCGGAGGTCACGGAGAAATATACCCACGACCGGCTGTTGGGGGAGGACGCCGAAGCGGAAATGGAGGCCTTCGCCAGCGTGGACGAGCAGGTGGGAAAGGAGTATCCGCCCACGTATATATGGTGCGGGGACGCGGATCGGACCGTGAAGCCGGACAATACCCGGAGGATGGCGGAGGCGATGGAGAGGGCCGGGGTGCCCTGCCGCTGCGAGATCATACCCGGGGTGGATCACGGCGTGGGGCCGGGCACGGGCACAGCCGCCCAGGGATGGATCGAGCGGGCGGCGGCGTTCTGGCGGGAACAGAAATAACGGGATATGGAAACAGGGCTCCGACGAGGTCGGGGCCCTGTTTTTGGGTGCCATCATTTGCGGGGATGCCCTCATCAGTCACGCTTCGCGTGCCAGCTTCCCCCGGCGGGGGAAGCCTTTCGGGAGGCGGGGCGGACGGTGGGGAATGTGAGCGGGAGTGGTTTGAGATGGAGGCCCTCATCAGTCACGCTCCGTGCGACAGCTTCCCCCGGCGGGGGAAGCCATTCGGGGGACGGGGCGGTCCACGCCGTTGTCTATGTAGTGCCAGTACCAGCCCTTGTGGGGGTTCTTCAGCACCGTTTTATCGTCCTGGCAGAAGTCGAGATCGATGTAGCTGGGGAAGGGGGCCGCCTTTCCGGAAAAGGAGCGGCGGATGTCCGGCATGGGATCGCCTCCTTGAAATGAAAACGAGGCGGGGCAGGCACATAGGCCGCCCCGCCAGGGATGGGTCAGAAGTCCAGCTCGATGCGGGCGTTGAGGTTTTCGGGCCACAGGGACAGGCTCTCTTCCAACAGGTCATGGGCCTTTTGATCCTCGCCCTCGCTGCGCTCGATCATGGCCAGCGTGTAGAGGTCCGTGCCCCGCCGCTGGGAAACGGGGTCGTTCATGTAGGGGTTGAAAGCGGAGACGCTGACCTCCCAGCCGATGGAGCGGTGGGACTGGCGCGTCTCCGTGGCGCGGACCACCTGGGCCAGGAGTTTGCGGGCGTCCACCTGCCGGCCCAGGGCCCGGAGGGCTCCGGCGAAATAGAAGGCCATGCCCCCCTGACGGGGATCCATGCGGCGTATGGTCATCCGGAAGCTTTGGAGGCTTTCCTCCGCGCGACCAAGGCGGGAGAGGGCTTCCGCCTCGTAGAAGTAGATGGGCACCAGCTCGATCTGCGACCAGTTGCCGGCGTGGAGGTTCTCTGGGAGCTGTTCGTGGAGGGCGGAGAATATGGAGAGGGCGTCCTGGAAGCGGCCCTCCCGCAGGGCCAGTCTGCCCTTGTGCAGGCGGATGGCGTAGTACAAGCCGGTGATGGCCGCCTCGCCGCCCTCGGCGGGCACGAAGTCGTGGGAGAGCATGACCTGCTCCGCCTCGTCCCAGCGGCCGGCCACGCAATAGGCCCGGGCCGTCTCCAGCACGTAGTCGTCCTTGGCCTTGCCGTGGAGGGGATGGGAGGCGATGACGGAAAGCCGCTTTTCCCCGGGCACGCCGTGCTTGTTGGCGGCGTAGAGGTATTCGAGCTTCAGCTGGTCGTTTTCGGGGGAGAGGCCCATGGCTGTTTCAAGGAGGGACAGGGCCTCGTCCCGGCGGCCCGTGTGGGAGAAGAGGCACACGGCCAGGTTGCGGGCGTAGAGGGCGCTGCCGCTGTCCAAGGATCGGGCCTGCCGCCACAGGGCCTCGGAGCGGGCGAAGTGGCCCTTGTCGTAGAGCACGCAGGCGAGGAGGTCCCGGGCCTTGGCGTCGGCTTCGTCCTGTACGGCTTCCTCCAGCACCCGGATCTCCCAGAGGCGGTAGGGGAAGGTGCTTTGGGGCATGACGGAGGCGGACAGGGCCCGGGCCCCGGCGTCGCAGCGGCCCAGGCGGCGGAGGGCGAAGGAGAGGGCGTAGCCCAGCATGGGGGTGGAGGGGGACTTGACCGATTCAAGCAATGTGGCCGCCTCGGCGAAGAAGCCCGCGTCCATCAGGTCGAAGGCGCAGTCCAGGGCGGTCTGGGTGTGATCGCTCCGCATGGGGGCCCAGAAGAGGGACACGTCCCCGCCGGACAGGATGAGGCGGGCGAAGCGGAGAAGCTCGTTCATGGGGTCCCGGGCAAGGGCGGTATCCAGCCGGGAGAGGGCGGCGTCCGTCCGGCCCAGCTTCCACTCCGCCAGAGCGGCGTAGGCGTTGGCCAGGGGGTGACGGAGGGCGGCCTCCACGGCGGTGTTGGCGTCTGAGAGCATTTGAGGATAGTCGCCCCGGCGGCCGGAAATGGCGGCGGCCTTGGCCATGGCGTGGGCGACGCTTGTGTGGCTCCAGGCGGCGGCGCGGAACTGGTCGTAGGCCTTGCCCTCCTCGCCCAGGGCGTCCAGGGTCAGGCCCAAGAGGTATTCGGCGTCGCCGTTTGGATAGTGGAGGTTGTAGGTGTGCTCCAGGCGCACCGCCTTTTCAAGGTACGCTTTGGCTTCCTTGTAGAAGGCCCGGCGGTACATATATTCGCCCATGGCGGTGAGGGAGGGGATGTGGGCCGGCTCCCGGCGAAGGGCTTCCTCGTAGTAGACGCTGGGCTTCACCAGCGCGTCCCGGTACTGGTCCAGGTGCATGCCCTGGAGGTACAGCTCCTGGGCGGTCCTGAGGTTGTCGGGGTGGGGGTAGAGCTCCACCGGCTCGGGGATGTGCACCTCGTCCGGCTTTTCCTGGGCGTAGGAGAGAAGTACCTTGCCGTCGCGGTCCGTGACGGTGACGGTATAGAGGCCCTGGAAGGGCTCAAAGCGCAGGCACACCGGCGTGCCGGGAACCGTATCGCAGGTATCGTCGAGGAACGTCCTGCCGCCGCAGGTCAGGACTACCCTTGCGCCGGTACGGGCCCGGGTGGTCTCCAGGCGCACCGTGCCCTCCTCCGGGCGCACGGACACCGCGGCCTCCAGGGTGGCGAAGCTGGCCTTGCCGATGGCCCCTACGGGATACCAGAATTCGGAGAAGCACTTGGTCTCGTAGGGGTAGAGCCAGGTGAAGTCCGGCTGGTTGTTGGAATAGGAGGAGGCCATTAGCTCGCAGTAGGGGCCGTCCTCGTCGGTGAGCGCCTTTTCCCAGCTCTGGCCCAGGGCCCCGCAGCCCCAGGTGAACATCTTTTTGCCCGGGGAGGTGTGGTGGTCGGCCACGTGGATCACGCCGCATTGTTTGCCGTGGTCGTAGCCGCCGAAGAAGTCGTATTTGGAGGGGGCGGCGAAGTGGGAGGTGGCGCTCTTGTTGTTTTTGTACCAAGAGATGTCGGTGGGGTCGTCGTAGTAGACCCCGCCGTATTCGCCCTGGGCCACGGGGTAGGTGAGGGGGGTCCGGGCCACGGAGTGGTGATGGGTGACGTATTGTACGTCCGGCGGGAAGATAAACTGGTATTGGTCGTTGACCCGGACGGCCCCGTTTTGCCACATGAGGAAGGAGTGGCGGACGGGGGTGCGATTCGACACCTGCATGCGGGTCTCGAAGAACGCCGCGTCGGGGCGGAGCACGATGCCCACGGTGGAGCGGGTCCTGTCCTTGGGGTCGCACTCCTCCAGCCAGCATATGGCGGTGCCGTCGTCCTCCACCTCGGTGGTGAAGTTGACGGGCATGAAAGTGGAGGGCCGGTGGTGGAAGGGCCAGTTGAATTCCAGGCCGCCGGAGATCCACAGGCCGTAGACGCCGATGAGGGCGGGCTTGATCACGTGCTGGCGGTAGAGGAAATCGTAGTGATTCACTTTGTCATAGGCCTCGAACACCCGGCCGCCCAGGGCGGGGATGAGGATCAGGCGGATGTAGTCGTTTTCAAGGCGGACGACCTCGTATTCCTTGCTCTGGCGGTCGTCCCGGCGCACGGAGAGCACCGGCATGACCGGGTAGGGATTGCCCGTGGTGCCCTGATGGTTCCGGTTTTCGGCGAACATGGGCATCTTTTCGCAGTCCATGATGGGGTAGGTGGGGATGGTCATCTTTTCCACGATCACTTGGGCCTTGTTCATGGTTCCTCCTTTCGCCGTCCAGGGGACGGGTGTCTTCATTCGGTCCAGGGGGAGGCGTTGCCGTCGAAGTCCACGCTGCGCACGGCGTAGCGGGCAGAGGCGTCGCCGCATACGTCGAAGTAGTAAGCGCCGGTGGATATTTTGGTGAAGGGCGCGCCGTTTTTGGCCAGCTCGTAGTAGGAGATGAGGCGGCGGTCGGTGGGCGGGGTCCAGCGGACGCCCGTGCCGCTGCGGCCGAGCCAGGACTCCTGTTTGACCGTGAGGCCGGTGGGGGCGTCGGGGGCGTGGTCTATGGAGCCGGTGCCCGGGCGGTCCGGGAGGTTGATAAAGAGCACCTCGCCGGGCTGGACGGATGCGAGGAACACGCCGTCCCGCATCCACTCATCGCCCCTGCGCCTTTGGGCGGGGACGCTGCCCAGGCGGGATTCGATGAGGTAGTCCCTGGCGGGGTCGAGACCCTTGATAAACAGCCGGTCCGACTTGCCCAGGAGGGGGTTCAGATCGTTGGCGGAGATCATGACCAGGCCCTTGCCGAGATCCCAGGTCATCCTCTGAAGGATGAAGGTGGGGTCGTGGTGCTCAAGGGCGGGCCTGAATACCTTGATCCAGCGGCCGTAGACCCCCTGCATGCGCAGGAAGTAGAACAGCTCCAGATCCTTCCGCCGGCCCTCCAGTACCTCGGGCGGGACGGGGATTTCGGGGTCCTGCATGCCCAGGCCCGGGGCGCTGAACAGGTTCAGGGAGGCGGGGGTGTGGGTGTCCCAGCCGCCCTTGGCTCCGGATATGGGCATGCTCTGGTGCTTGTCGATGGGCAGGAGCATGGTGGTGTAGTAGCCGCCCATGTGGAAGCAGTAGCCGTCGGTGATCTGCTGCTGGTCGGTGTAGCGGGAGGACTCTATGCCCAGGGTGTGGCCGCCGGAGGAGCAGCCGTCCAGGCCCGCGTCGGGATTTTTGTCCTTGAATTCCTTGTAGAGCCGGTAGAAGTTCTCGCTCTGCTTCAGGGTGCAGTTCCAGTTGCCCTGGTTGTCGGTGTTGAAGCTCCGGTTGTTTTTGAGGTTGCAGGGGTCGCCGTCCACGCGGAGGTCGTAGGTGCCGAACTCCTTCTGCTTGTCGCAGAGCATGGTAAGGATCCACTGGTAGGCTTCCTCCCGGGACATATCGATGGTCCAGTTATACCAGTTGCCGTGGAAGTCCAGCATCCAGTCGGGGTGGTCGAGCCATACTTTGCTTAATCTGTCCGCGTGCCAGGGGGGCATCCAGAGGCGGAACAGCATGCCGTTTTCCCGTATGTAGTCGTTGATGTGCTTCCAGTCGTCGCCGAATATGCCCTTCCAGTTGCCCTTGGCGTCGAACCAGAAATCGTCCACCCAGATCCGCTCCACGCCCACGTAGCGGGCGGCCTCCACCATGCGGAACACCTTGTCGGTGAGGGGCGCGGCCCGCCAGATGGACAGGTTGGTGCGGTCGAAGTATTTGTCCCGGGTGTAGTCCCATTTGTAGGTGTAGACGTATTCCTGGATGGCGTTGCCCAGGTCGTCGTAGTCGCCCTGGTAAAGTCCTATGGTCATGGGGGCGATTTTGAGGGTATCGCCGGCGGGCAGGTCATAGTCGATGAGCTCGCACCAGCCGATGAGGGCCAGCCGGCCGTCGCACCGGCTCATGGACGCCTTCCACCAGCCCTGATAGTCGAAGGTGAGCCACAGGCCCTCGCCTTCATCCGCCTGTTTGAGGGAGAAAAACTCGTTCCACACGGCGCATCCGTTCATGCGGGGGTGCCAGGTGTTGCCCTCCACGCCGTCCACCCTGATGATCTCCGGCTGGCCCTGGGAATCGAATTCCTTCAGGAATCCCTCCGGGGCGGGGACGGTCTTGAAGATCTGGCTGCCGGTGAAGTTGGCCCCGCCGGTCATGTAGGAAAAGTCGATGGCCTGGGCCTCGCCCAGGGGCCGGGACACGAACAGGGAGGGCCGGGAGACGGTCATGGGGGAGGAGGACAGGTTGGTGTATTCGGTGAAGCTCTGGATCACGGGCAGGCCCGGATAGGCGATGTAGTGGCGGGCGACCTTGAGAGAACCCCGGGCGAGGGTGACGACGGTCTCCAGCTCTCCCTGGGAGCGGGTGGATGTGGTGACGCCCTCCAGAGTGAAACCGCCGGAGAGGCCGCTGACGGTCTCGCCGTTTACGGTGATGGAGAATTCGTCGGAGGGGGTGGGGGCGGACTGTATGTATTGTTTGCCGGTGGCGGAGTTGGTCAGGCCCGTCAGGAGGTATTTTCCTTCAGGCGTCAGCTCCAGCGTCATGGCGATCCTGCCCGTGCCCAGACGGATGAGGCCGCCGTCCCGGTTCATGTACGCATCGCTCATGGTCCATATCTCCTTTCATGATTTGGATGGGACGCAGGCCGTCCAGGGGGACGGCTGGCCGGAGAAGTCCACGCCGCGCACCGAGTAGGCGGCGGAGGCATCCGCGCCGGGCAGGAAGCAGTAGGTGCCCACGGACACCCGGGTGACGGGCTCGCCGTTCCGGGCGATCTCATAGTAGGATATCATATCGCTGCGCTCGGGGGCCGTCCACTCTATGGACAGGCCGGCGTGACGGAGCCAGGTCTCTTCTTTGACCGTGGCGCTGGGCGGGGGCAGGGGCTTGTCTTTGAGCGCCAGGGCGCCGGGCCGGGCGGGCAGGTTGATGTAGAGCACCTCGCCGGGCTGGACGGATGTGAGGAATATGCCCTCCCGCATCCATTCTTCGCCGGTTTTGGTCTCGTCCGGGACGCTTCCCAGACGGGACTGGATGAGGTAGGATCGATCCGGCAGGAGGCCCTTGGGGTAGATCCGGTCGGATCTGCCCAGGAGGGGGTTTTTGCCGCTGGCGGAGATCATGAGGAGACCCTTCTCGTGATCCCGGGTCATGCGCTGGAGGAGGAAGGTCTTGTCCCCGTTTTCGATCTCCGGGCGGTAGACCAGGACCCAGCGGCCGTAGACGCCCTGCATGCGGAGAAAGCGGAACATCTCGGCGTCCTTGCGGTATTCCTCCATCACGTCCGGGGCCATCTCGTCGGTGGGCTTGCGCATGAACAGGCCGGGGGCGGAGAAGATCTCCCGGGAGGCGGGGGTGTGCTCCTTCCAGCCGGCCCGGGCGCCGGACATGTTCAGGCCCATGTGCTTGTCTATGGGCAGGAGCATGGTGGTATAGTAGCCGCCGTAGTGGAGGCACAGGCCGTCGGTGATCTGCTGCTGGTCGGTGTAGCGGGAGGACTCTATGCCCAGGGTGTGGCCGCCGGAGGAGCAGCCGTTGATGCCGGCGTCGGGGTTGTTGTCCTTAAATTCCCTGTAGAGCCGGTAGAAGTTCTCGCTCTGCTTTAAGGTGCAGTTCCAGCCGCCGTCGTCGTCCGCGGTGCAGGTCCAGGCGTTGTTGTCGGTCAGGTTGCAGGGGTCGCCGTCCACCCGGAGCTCGTAGGTACCAAATTCCTTTTGCTTTTCGGTGAGCATATGGAGGATCCACTGGTAGGCTTC